>JAADIC010000340.1:0-1030 GCA_013151535.1 Alphaproteobacteria bacterium
GTGTCGAGAATCTGGATTTTTAGCGGCTAGCGCGATGCACAAGGCGTACACAATCCGTACACAACCTGTACATACGATTATGCGTCAGTGTTGGAGCCTCCGGCGGGAGTATTGTCTGGAACAATGAAAGATTAACGGCGGATAAACCTATCTAACAAGCCGACAATGACGGGCCCCAGCAGCGGGGTGATGACGTGGCCCATGCCGTCGATGATTTCCAGCTCGGCCTGCGGGATCAAGGCGGCGATTTCGCGGCCTGCTTCGGGCGGGATCAGGGTATCGACCGCGCCGTGGATCACGAGGCAGGGCAGGTTGACCGCTTTCAGCATTTCGCGCCGGTCGCTTGAGGCCATGGTGGCCAGAGTCTGGCGATTGACACCAGCGGCATCGGCACCGCGATCCCATGCTTGGCCCGCCTCGGCGCGGATATAGCTGTCGGGGGCACGAAAACCGGGGCTGCCGTAATCCATGTTGCCCGCGATCCAGCTTTCTTGAAAAGTTGCGCGATCTTCATCCTCGACCAGCAGTATTTCCAGCATTTCAGGCCCGCGAAATTTGGCTGTGGTCATGACGATGCTGGCGCTGAGCAGACGATCCGCGTGATTTATCGCCAGCAATTGTGCGATGCCGCCGCCCATGGAGATGCCGAAGATATGGGCATGCGGGATGTTGAGCGCGTCTATCAGGCCGACAACGTCGCGGGCCATATCGTCAAGCGTATAGGCGGGTTTGGGAAGGTCGCCGCCAGCAGCGCGGGCGAGGATTGAGGCTTTGCTATCAGTCACGCCCTTGCGCGCGAACCGTTGGGACAGGCCCACATCGCGGTTGTCAAAGGTGATGGTACGATAGCCCGCGCTGGCAAAACCCTGCACCAATTCCTGCGGCCAATAGACCAGTTGGCTGCCCAGACCACGGATCAGGATCAGGGGCGGGCCGTCTTTGGGGCCATATTCCTCGTATTCCAGCGAAATGCCATTGGCTTTGATTTGCATCGCGTTACCCTTGGTTCCAGATCACCGGAAACCAGTCC
>JAADIC010000340.1:1076-4129 GCA_013151535.1 Alphaproteobacteria bacterium
GAGGTGCGGCCCGGGCGCTCGGTGAAGCGTGCATCATCGCCAAGCCAGCGGATTGAAAGGGCGCGGCGGCGGGTGGATTGCAGGTTGCCACGCGCCCCGTGCGCGGTGCGAAAATCAAACAGCACCGCGTCGCCGGGTTGCATCGGCCATTCCAGAATAACGCTGTCGTCAGGGTTGGCATCAGGGTCGGGCACGGGCGTCCAATCCTGCGCTTTGGCATAGAAATCAGCGTTATCGGCCCAACTGACGGGGCGGATCATTTTCTTCCAGCGGTGCGAGCCTGCGATGAACCGCAGAGAGGCCTCGGCCACAGGATCGAGCGGCAGCCAGAAACTGACGGTTTGTTCGCCGGTGACAAAATAATAGGGAATATCCTGATGCCATGGGGTTGGTTTGGGGGTTCCGGGTTCTTTGACCAGCACATGATCGTGAAAAATCTGCGCCGTGTTGGAGCGCATGGCTTTGGCGGCGATCCCGGCCATTGGACTGTCGCGAATCAGGCGCTCAAATTCAGGGATGCGGTTCCAATTGCAGTAATCGTCAAAGAACCGCCCTTCGGTCACGGCATTCTCCGAGGCGTATTCGCCGGGTTCGGCCATATTGCGGGCGACACCGGCGCGCATTTCATCAACCCAATCGGTCAGCAGACCGGGCAGCATGACAACCCCGTCACGCTGGAAGGTCTCGATTTGACTCCGGGTAATCATGGCATGGCTTTCAGGATGTAATCGCAAGTCATCAGATCAAGATGCGCCCCGCCGCCGTTTTTGAACAAGGTTATTTCATCATCCGTCTGGCGGGAGAATTTGCCTGTTTTCAGGTCGTAATAATCGGCAAGAACATCATCCCGCGTGATTGCGCCGGATTTCAGTGGGTCGATCAACTCGCCGATATGGTCAAGCGTGGTGTCAAAGCTGTCAACGAAGATGCGGGCGCGTTGCAGGGCAAGGTCATCGGCCTCGCGCATGGACGGGATATAGGCGCCGATCAGGTCGATATGCTGGCCGGGGCGCAGCCATTCGCCCATCAGAACGGGCGTATTCGACATGGTGGCGCAGGTGATGATATCGGCGTTTGAAGCGGCCTTTGGTAGATCGGTGATGGCGGTGATGTGGTGGTCGGGGAACGCGGCGGCCATGGTTTCGGCGTGCTTGGCGGTGCGGTTCCAGACCTGAAACCGGGCCTCGGGGAAAAGCGCGCTATAGGCCTGCACAAGGTTGCGGGCCAAGGTGCCGGCGCCAAGGATCAGGATAGTGCGGCTGTCTGGGTGGGCGAGTTTGCTGGCGGCCAGCAGGCTGTCACCGGCGGTTTTCCATTTGGTGACAAGGTGAAAATCGATGGTGGCTTTCAGGATGCCGGTGGTATCGTCATAAAGCGTGACGATACCGTTGATGTTGGGCATGCCCCGCGCGCCGTTGCCGGGGAAGATATTCGCGGTTTTCACGGCGATGCCCAGCCCGTCAATCCATGCGTGGCGTGACAACATGGTGTCGGCGGTGCGTTTTATCACCACGTCGTGAACCTGTGCTTTGGGCAGGTTGTGGCCCTGTTCAAGGCCGTCGATCAGGGCCAGCCAGTCAAGGTTCGGGTCAGCCTCGGCAAAGGTGATATTGCGAAAGGTCATTGGAATGCGGCCTCCTGTTCGGTGAGAAGGCCAAGGGTAACGAGCGTTTCCGCCCAGCCCTGGGCCGAGGTGAAATGATGCGCCCGCCAGCCACGCGCATGGGCGGCGTTGATGTTTTCGATGCGGTCATCGGCGAACAGCAGACGGTTGGCGGGGCGATTGAAATGCGCCTCGACAGCGGCATAAATCTGGGGTTCTGGCTTGATGGTTTGCAACGGGCCGGACAGGAAATGGTGATCGAACTCATCAAGGAAAGGATAGCGTGTGCTGGCAATCACAAAAGGCTTGTGGCCGATATTACTGAGGATTGCGGTGGTGATGCCTTTGGTGCGCAAGGCACGGTTCAGGGCGGCGCTGCGCGGAATTGCAGGTGTGGCAAGATCGATCCAACGGTCGTGCCAGAGGCGGATCTGGGCGGTGAATTCGGGGTGCCGATCGGCGGTTTCATAGATCGTGGTGCGAAAATCGCCGCCACGGTCTATGCAATCATTCATGGCATGCAGATCAACCGTCGCGAACATACGCTTGCGATCCTCGGGCGGCATGATGCGATCAAAAAAGCGCTCGGGCTGCCATTCGATCAGCACGTTTCCGATGTCAAACAGGACGATCTCGGGGATTGGCATGGGGGTGTTTACCGTCGTTTTGGGGCGTTTGCAGAGACCATACGGCCCTGCACCGCCTCTCGCAAGAAGGCGTAAAGGCCGCCGCCGACGATTAGCGATATGCCGATCCAGGCCACCCGATCCGGCCATTCGCCGAACACCACGACGCCCCAGAAAATCGCCAGCGGCATGGCGACATATTCAAATGGCGCGGCCAAACCGGCCTCGGCCATGCGGTAGGCCTGCGAGATCAGATAGCCGCCGATTGTGCTGGTCAGCCCCAGCGCGGCGAACAGGATGTAATCGCCGGGGTCGGGCGCGGCCCATTCGCGCAACAGGAAATCAAGCGAGGTATCGCCGGTTCCGGCCAGTTGCCCGTCGCCCAGAAACAGGCCCATCAGGGCGCTGACCGCGATGAAGGTGATCTGGATATAGAATGTCATCGTCGAGGCTTTTTCCGTGCCGCCGATTTTGCGGGTCAGGATGTGCAGGCTGGCATAAGCGAAGGCGGCGGTCAGGGGCAAAAGGGCCGCCAGTTGAAACGAGCCGCTACCCGGGCGCAGCATGATGATGACCCCGATCAGGCCAATGCCGACCGCTGCCCAGCGATGTGGGCCGACAACCTCGCGCAGAAAAATCACCGAAAAGACGGTGATTATCAACGGCGACACAAAGAAGATGCCAACCGCATCTGCCAGCGGCATGGCAGCAAGGCCCAGAAAGAAGGTCATGTTGGCGACGACCACGCACAGGCCACGCACCAGATGCAGGGGCAGGCGCTTGGTGCGCAGGGTTTTCAGGCCACCCTCGAATGGCAGGATGAA
>JAADIC010000066.1 GCA_013151535.1 Alphaproteobacteria bacterium
CCCACGGCGCAAGGAACTGGCCCTTTTTGACGTTGATCGCGGCCCCCGTGTTGCCCGCTGCCAGCAGCAGATCGGTCTGACGACACAGAAAGGCGGGGATTTGCAGCACGTCGACCACGCTTGCAACCTCGGCGCACTGATCCGGTGCATGCACATCCGTCAGCACCGGAATGTCAAACTCGTCACGCACGGATTGCAGAACCGCCAGCCCTGCCTCCATACCTAAACCACGTTTGCCGCCAAGCGAGGTGCGGTTGGCCTTGTCGTAAGAGCCTTTGAAGATCAGCCCCGCGCCTGCGGCTTTGCACGCCTCAAGCAGCGTGCCCGCAATCATCTGGGCATGGTCGAGACTTTCAAGCTGGCAAGGCCCGGCGATCAGGGTCAGGGGCCGGGCGTTGCCGACAGCCAGCTTGCCGATATTTACGGTTCGCATGCTCACGCCGTGATCTGTTCGCGCAGGATGGAGGCGGTCAGGCTTGCCATCAGGTAAATCCCGGCAAAGACCAGAAACGCCAGCAAAGTGTTTTCAAAGGCGCGGGGATAAGTCGCCTCGTCGGGCGGAATGGGCGGCACGCCAAGCGACAGATACCGCACCTGACGATTGGCCTCGATCCGCGCGGTTTCCAGCAATTGCAGGGACTGGGACAGCATCAGTTGGCGGGTGGCCAAGTCAGCGTTGGCCACGCGCAATTCGCCAAGGATCACCGCGATCGAGCCTTGGGAACCATTGCCCTGCGTCAGCTCGGATTTCATACGGGCGATTTCCGCCTCATAGCGCGCGATGGAGCGTTTGGCGATGTCAACCTTGGTGCGGTTGGGGCGCGGATTGTCCTGCAATTCGGCGAGTTCCAATTTCTTGTCGCTCAATTGTACTTCGCGAGCCGTGATTTGCTGCATCCGAGAGCTGATTTCACTTTCTGGATTTAGCACGCCGCGATCTTCCTGAAGTTTCAGCACACGCTTTTGTGCTTCAAGCATGCGTTTCTCGGCATTGTTGAAACTTTGCCGCGCGCCTTTCATCTGGTCGCCGCGCAACCGGCTGGTCATCTGATCGACCTGTTCTTCGGCATAGCCAATCAGAGCTTCGGAAAACACGCGCGACGCTTCGGGCGAGGCGGCGATCACCTCCATCTTGATGATGCCTTCGGTCGGGTCATAGCCGATTTTGACCCGCTTATTGTAGATACGGTAAGCCGCCTCGTTGGTGCCGTTGGGGTCAAGGCGCTGGATCGGGTCGATAAAAGCCTGCTGGAAATGGGCTTTGAAACCGAATTCATCATCCAGCCGCAACATGGCGACCCGCGAATTGAGGTAGGATTGCACCGTGATACTGTCCTTCGCGGTGGCATAAGATGTGCCCGACAACAGGCCCGCCGCCGCCCCAAGCGAGCCTGAATCGGCTTGCTGGATGACAAATTCGGATTTGGTGGCATACATCGGAGTGGCGATATTGTAATAATAATAGCCCGCCAGAAAGGTCGGCCCGAAAACAAAGAACGCCAGTTTGACCAGCAAAAGCGCCAGACGGCGGCGACGGCGGCGCGCCAGATCAACCTGAATTTTACGCACTTCACCAGCCCGGTCATCGGGGGTGAGCACATGCGGTGACGGCGGTGGGGCGTGGCGGATGGCGGCGGGCAGGTTTTGCGGCCCATCGCCTTGCTGATCCGAGACCACCAGTTCCAAAAGATCACTGCGTTTGAACGGGTTGTGGCCGTTTTTGCGCAGCAAGCGCACCGCGTCCAGATCGGATGACGGGTTCAGCCCGTGCTTCTGCGCCTCGCGCCGGGCCATGCGCAATTGGCGACCGGTCAGGTTTTCCTGTTTGATCGCCTCGATCTCTTCGCGCGGCGACAGGAAGCCTTCTTCCTGGGGCGACAGGCGTTGCGGGCGTTGATGCTGCGCGCCTGGTTGTGGTTGCTGTGGCTGTTGGGCAAGCGGTGCAGCCGGTTGGGGCTGCGCCTGTTCAACAGGTTCTGCCGGGGTGGGGGTGCCACCGGCGCGCCGTATCCGGAATTTCTTAGCTTTGGGCTTCATCATAATTATATAACTGCTTTGCTTCTTCCAGAGTGTCAAACATGATGAGCTTGCCGTCGCGTAAAACCGCCGCCGAACGGCAAAACCTTTCCAGTACCTTGGCCTGATGCGATACCATAATCACGGTCGAGCTTTGCAACCTGTCTTGCAGGATCGAGCCTGCTTTGCGGTTGAACTCCACATCCGTGGTGCCGGGCATGCCTTCGTCGATCAGGTAGATATCAAACTCAAGCGCCAGCATCAACGAAAACGAAAACCGCGAGCGCATGCCGGCGGAATAGGTGCCCACAGGCATGTCGAAATATTCCTCGATCCCGGTCAGGTAACGACAGAACGCCTCCACATAATCGGGATCAAGCCCGTAAAGTCGCGCGATATAGCGGGCGTTTTCGGTGCCGCTGTGTTTGTTGACCACGCCGCCCATGAACCCAAGCGGAAACGAGATCCGCGACTGGCGCAGGATTTGCCCTTCATCCGGCTTTTCAAGACCGGCCATCATATTGATAAGGGTGGTCTTGCCGGTGCCGTTGGCGGCCAGAATACCGATGGAATTGCCAAGCTCGACGCGAAACGACGCCTGATCGAGAATGATCTTGCGTTGGGTGCCCGTCCAGAAGGACTTGCTGACGTTGATAAACTCAAGCATTGGGAAAAATCCCGCTCATCCGATGGCCCCGCCCGCTGATATCGCCAGCTTATAGATCAGGTCCTAACAAATATTCACCGTGACGGCGTGATGCTGGACCCGTTTTATTGACTATGCGGGGGTATGGCCCCGCCTGGCAACAAATATCCACTAAATATGGCCGTTTTTTGGCAAGCTGCGGCAAAATGGTGTGGTGCGAAATCTTGGAAATAGCATCTGTGCACATATGTACACGAGCAGGTTAAGCGCATATATTGCGCGCAACGGGGATTCCCGTCACCGGAAATGGTGTCGGAACAGGAAAACGCCTTGAAAAACAGGGCAGGGGAGCCAGGTGCGCACAATCTTAACAGCGGTGATATTGATGGC
>JAADIC010000124.1 GCA_013151535.1 Alphaproteobacteria bacterium
GTCATATTCGCCTGCGCACAAGCCTTTTTAATCACCCCCAGTGCGCGCACGATGGCAATGGGTTGCTTTTCCCAACCGATCGGAAAATTCATCAAGGATCGTTGGGTCTGCGCCCCCCAATATTTGTCGGCGGGCACGTCCAATGGGCCAAAACTGTCGGATTCGGTGCGGGTGGCGGACATGGCAAAGGCTCCTGTTTGATCGCTTGCCTTTTTCTAGCCGCTTGAGCCCAAAGATCAATGGCTGATGGACTGGCGGAACACATAAACCGTGGCCGGGGGCAGGTTTGTCCAGACGCGCGGCCGCTTGACCCATTTGAGTTGCAGGGTTTCCTGTATTGCATCCGGCAGGGGCGGGGCGTTGCCGTAGGTGAACTGGATGAACGGCGCACCGGGTTTGAGGGCGGCAAAGGCGCTTTGGGCGATTTCAAGGCGCAAACTGGCGGGCATGTTGAGCAGAGGCAGGCCGCTGACAACGGCTGCAAGCTCTTTCAAGCCATGCGCTGCCAGATCCTGCGCGCTTTCGTTCAGAACATGAATGCCGGGGAATTTGGCCGCAAGATCGCGGCAAAATCCCGCGTCCAGATCAAGCGCTGTCAGGTTTTCAGGGGCCAGCCCGGCGTTGAGGATTTCACGCGTAATAGCGCCGGTGCCAGCCCCGATTTCGGCCACCTTGCCGGACATATCCGCGATTTCCGCCGCCATGGCCCGCCCGAGTGCGCGGCTGGAAGGGGCCACCGCCCCAAGCTGCCCCGGATTGCGAATGGCCGAGCCGATGAATTTTGCCAGATCTTTAACCACAATATCCCCCGTTCAAACCAGCGTTCAGGCCTCTTGCACCTCAACCCGAACCCGCGAACCCGACTTGCGCTGACGCCAGGTTTTCACAAACGCCGCGAATTGCAGCAGCGTCACCAGCCCGACCAATACCGCAAACGGCATCTGGATAATGTTCGGCTCGGGCGTGGAGCGGTGGAAATCCTGAAAGTGGATATAAAGGAAATAAGCGGTGTGAACAACGATCAGCATCCACAGCACATAAGCGCTTTGTTGCAGGAACTTCCATGTGGGGCCGCCCAGCATTCGCTGGCTCCAGTCGCTGGAAGACAGGGCCAGAACGATGCCGTAAACCAGCGCGATGATGCCGATAATGTTGCCGATACCAAAGCCTTTCTGGAACATGACGTAAACGCCGCTTGGATGGATTTCAAAACCAATCAGGCGCATCAGATCCCATTCGACCCAGCCGACCAGTATGATGACCGAATGGATGAACAACAGGATAACGCCGTAAATGCCAAGCTCGCGCCGCCAGGGCAACAAGGGCCGGAACCGTGCTGACAGGCGCACCAAAGGCCCGATCATCATTGAGGCCGCGATCATCAGCAGGCTGGCATCGGCCAAAGCCCGGTTCCAGCGGTGCATGTCCGACCACTGGGCGCGCAGCACCAAGAACAGGTAAACCCCGGCCACGGACAAGAGTAAAACCAAAAGGTGGCGGGTCTTCCAGCCAAGATTGAAGGTTTTGCTGGTGCTTGAGGCCATTATTATTTCACTTTCTTCAAGGGTTGAACATCTGCTTTGATTGCGGCGCTAGATAGCGCACCCGACACAGGGGGCCAAATGACAAACAGTTGACCGGGCCGGTGATCGGGCGGAAATCCGCCGCCTATTTCTTGCGGAAATTATCCAGCGAAACCACCTCGGCCGCTTTATTTGGGGCGGCATGCTCTTTTTCATCGACCTCGATCATTGGGCTGTCCTGCTCTTCGTCGTCTTGCGCCACCTCCTCGACCGCTTCAAATTTCAGGCCGAACTCGACACTGGGATCAACGAAGGTGCGGATTGCGTCAAACGGGATCAGCATCGGCACCGGTTCATCGCCGAAATTGAGGGTGACGGTGAACTGGTCTTCGCTGACTTTCAGATCGGCGAACCATTCCTGCATGACGATGGTCATTTCATCGGGATAACGCTCGATCAGCCAATCGGGGATGTCGACACCATCCGCTGTGGTCTGAAATGTAATCATGAAATGATGCTTGCCGGGCAACCCGCTTTTGGCCACGTCCCGCAAAACGCTCCTCAGAAGGCCGCGCATGGCCTGATGCATGAGCTGGCCGTAATTGATTATGTCTGTCATCGCCCCACCGGAATCTGATTTTGCCACAGCATATGGGATTTTTCCGGCAAGGAAAGCGGAACAAGTAAAAATCGGTGGCTATTTGACCAGTTTTACCTCGCGGATATAGCCGCCACCCCCCAACCGCGTACGCATGGTCAGGTTGCGCAGCAGCCCGCTGTCACGCAACTCCATCCTGGCGCGCATCACAACCTTGCCCGAGGCGTCACGGCGGGTGAATTTCAGCCCTCTTGCCGTGCGTTTCGCGATCTGGGTGTAGCTGAATGTCTTACCGTCCTTGGTGCGCATGGTGAATGAGCAGGCACCAAGGGTGCGGCTGCAATCATGCGGTTCAAAAGTGGTGGTCGCGCCGCTGACAAAAATCGATTTTACGAATTGGCCGTCCCGATCAAGGAATATCCGCTCGTTCGGGATGTCATTGGGGGCAAGGCCGTAAAACAGCTCGAACAAATAAAGCCCGTCGCGCGGCCCCACATAGCGGCTGACAAGTTGCGCGCCTTCATTGGTGCGCAGTTTCTGATATTGGCCGGGGCTGAGGGCTGACCAGTTGATGCCGATGGTTTCGGCTTGGGTCGAAAACGGAGAGATCAGGAGAATAAAGGAGAGTATGACGCGCAACATGGGGATTTCATCCACTAATAACGCCCGCCCAGACTAAGGCTAGTTAACATATCTATAGCCAAAAAAGCAACAAAATCATGCTTCAACGTTTGCGTAGCAAACTGTACCCAAATTGATTTTAGTGCAGGCTTCTGTTGCCAGGTGCCTGCGAACCCCGCCTAGGCTGCAAAGCCTAGGACTAGATTTTCGACATTTCGAACTGCTTACGCAGCCAGAGCCATCGGAGCTTTGTTGTCATTTGCAACTAGCTTAATTGGGTCGATAACAGCGACACCGCACCGG
>JAADIC010000099.1 GCA_013151535.1 Alphaproteobacteria bacterium
CGAAGCCTGCGAAGAACCGATTGCCGAGCACCACAAGACGGCAATGCTGGAAGCTGGAGAATGGCGGGCAACGGCTGAAAGTGCTGACCCGACCACGGTCGGCTATCACCTGTCAGCGCTCTATTCGCCGGTCGGCTGGCTGAGCTGGGAAAGGATCGCGCGCAGCTGGGAGGCAGCGCAGGGGTCCGACGATTCTATTCGGGCCTTCAAGAATACTATCCTTGGCGAGACCTGGGTCGAGAGCGGCGAAGCGCCGGACTGGCAGCGGCTGCTGGACAGGAAGGAAGAGTGGAAACCGGGCACAGTGCCCGCAAACGCCCTGTTCCTGACCGCGGGTGCGGATGTTCAAAAAGACCGGATCGAGGTCGATGTCTGGGCTTGGGGCCGGGGTTTGGAGAGCTGGCTGATCGATCACATCGTGATCGAAGGTGGTCCCGGGTCCGAATCCTGCTGGAATGGCCTGACGGTTTTGCTGGGTCGTACATGGCTGCACGAGAACGGCAGCCAGATGACCATCGCGCGGCTGGCCGTTGATACCGGCTATGAAACTCCGGCCGTCTATGGCTGGGCCCGCAAGGTCGGCTTTGGCCAGGTGGCTCCGGTCAAGGGGGTGGAGGGCTTCAATCGGGCCAGTCCGGTGTCAGGGCCAACCTTCGTTGACGCAACCATCGCGGGCAAACGCCTGCGCCGTGGCGCGCGGCTGTGGACCGTGGCGGTCTCGACCTTCAAATCTGAGACTTACCGGTTCTTGCGATTGGAACGGCCGACGCCCGAGGAACTGGCGGCTGGAACGAATTATCCACCCGGAACGCTGCACCTGCCGGGCTGGATTGATTCTGAATGGCTGAAGCAACTGGTTGCCGAGCAACTGGTGACGGTCAGGAATAAACGCGGGTTCGCCCGTCTTGAGTGGCAGAAGCTGCGCGAACGCAACGAGGCGCTCGATTGCCGGGTCTATGCCCGCGCGGCGGCATGGATCCTCGGGGCCGACCGCTGGTCGGAAAAGCAATGGAATGAGTTGGAGCGGCAGGTGGCAGCACCGGGTGGCGAAACCGGCACAGGCGCGCTGAAAGCCGCGCGGAAAAGCCGTCCCGCAACTCAGCGCCGTTCCGTGCGCTCGAACTATATGAGGTAACCGTGGCCACATTGGCAGAACTTCAAACCCGCCGTGAGGCGCTGGCGGCCTCGCGCGCCAGTGGTGTGGCCCGGGTCAGCTATGACGGCAAGACGGTGGAATACCGCAGCCTCGCTGAAATCGACCGCGCCATTGATGTGTTGGATCGGGAGATAGCCACGCTCGAAGGTCGTAGGGTGATCCGGCAGGTGCGGGTTACGACCAGTAAAGGTCTCTGACCCATGGGATTGTTTGACCTGTTTCGCCGCCAACCTACCGGCGGCCCAAGCAGCGTGCGTGCCCGTCTCGAAGGGGCAATGTCTCGCCGCCGTCTGCGGGGCTGGCAGCCACCGCTCGAAAATATCAACTCGCTGGTGGCCTCAGGCGGACCGCGCCTGTTGGCGCGCTCGCGGGAGTTGGTGGTGACCAATGGTTACGCCGCCAATGCTTGCGAGGCTTATGCGGCCAATCTGGTCGGGGACGGGATCAAACCTTCGTCGCTGATCGAGGATGGAGAGTTGCGGGATCATGTCCAACGCCTGTGGCTGGCCTGGACCGATCAGGCGGATGCCGACGGGCTGACCGATTTTTACGGTCTGCAGGCAATGATTGCCCGCGAGATGTTTGTGGCCGGCGAATGCTTCGTGCGCATCCGCCCACGTCGCACCGAAGACGGCTTGCTGGTGCCAATGCAATTGCAGCTGCTGCAATCGGAAATGCTTCCGTTCGAGAAGGTCGAAACCGCACCCAATGGCAACCGCATCCGCTGCGGCATCGAGTTTGACCTGATCGTCGCGTGGCCTACCACTTTCGTCGCCGCCACCCTGGTGACAGCACGGACCGCGGCCCGGTAATCCCGGACACAACAAGGGTGCCGGCCGAAGACGTTTTACACATCTACCGGCCGATCGATGCGGGTCAGATCAGGGGTCTGCCGCATGTGGCCCCGGCCATGGTGCGGCTGTTTCTCTTGGACCAGTACGATGACGCGGAGCTCGACCGCAAAAAGACGGCGGCGATGTTTGCCGGCTTCATAACCAAGAACGCGCCGGAAGAGGCGCTGATGGGGGAGATTGAGGACGAAGGAACTGGTATCGGCATTGCCAGCTTGGAACCCGGAACCTTGCAGGTGTTGCTGCCCGGCGAAGACATCAAGTTCTCAAGCCCCGCCGATGTTGGGGGAGGCTATGAAGCATTTCAATATCGTACCTTGCTGGCGATCTCGGCCTCGCTTGGTTTGCCCTATCATCTGGTGACCGGCGATGTGCGCCAGGCCAATTACTCCAGCTTGCGCGCCGAGCTGGTCGAGTTCCGCCGCCGCATCGGCCAGTTGCAGCATGGGGTGATGGCGCACCAGTTTTGCCGACCTGTTTGGCAGCGCTGGCTGGAGGCGGCGGCATTGTCGGGAGCGCTCGATCTGCCGGACATGGCCAAGGCCAAATCGGTGCACTGGATCCCGCCACGCTGGGATTGGGTTGATCCGCTGAAGGATATTCAGGCGCAATTGCTCGGAATCAATGCCGGGCTGATATCACGCCGAAAGGCGGTCGAGGCCACCGGTTACGACATCGAGGAAATCGACCGCGAGAATGCCGCCGATGCGGAGCGCGCCGCGGCTCTGGGGCTCCATTACAGCACCAGCCCCGGTGAAACCCAGGGGGCGCGAGCCACACCCGTGAAACCGGTTGATCCCGAAAAACAGCAAAAGTAGCAAAGGAACCACCATGAAGAACTGGTATTCGATCTGCGCCCTCAATGATGGTGCGGAAATCTCGATCTATGATGAAATCGGCGCGTATGGCGTTTCGGCAAAAGCCTTTCTGGCCGACCTTGGCAAATTGCCGGATGCAACGCCGCTGACGCTCAGGCTCAACAGCCCGGGCGGCTCGGTGTTTGATGCGGTGGCAATCTATAATGCGCTGCAGCGCCACGCGGGCATTGTCACCGTGAGTATTGACGGCATTGCCGCTTCGGCCGCTTCCTACATCGCCATGGCCGGTGACGAGATCATCATGCCGGAAAACGCCTTCCTGATGATCCATGATCCTTCCGGCATGGTGATGGGCACGGCGGCCGACATGCGCGCCATGGCCGAGGCTTTGGACAAGATCGGCGCATCGCTCATCAAGGGATACGCCGCGAAATCCGGCAAGACCGAGAAGGACATCGCAAAACTGATGGCCAAGGAAACCTGGCTCGATGCGGCCGAGGCGGTGGACATGGGTCTTGCGGATACCCTCGCTGCGCCGGTCAAAATGGCCGCCAGTTTTGATGTGAGCCAGTTTCAAAATACACCACCGGAGATTGTGGAGGCGGTGAAACCTGCTGAGAAACCCACCATGGCGGTGGTCGAACCAACACCGAAACCTGAACCGTCGACCAAGGCTGACCCCGTTCCTGAACCCGTGCAGAAACCGGCGCCGGGTGCAAAAATCAAACCGGTCGTGGCAGCCGTTGCGCCCCAGCCCAAGCCAGAAACAGCACCCATATCTGACCCAGCGGCCATCCGCAGCGAGGCAATGGTCTATGCCAAAACTGTCGTCGATCTCTGCCGCTTGGCAGGTCAGCCACAAATGGCCGCGGGCTTTCTCGCGTCTGAAACCAGCCTTGAGGATATTCGAAAATCCCTGATCGACGCCCGTGCGGCCGATGATCCCGACATCTCCTCCACCCACCCGCAACCGGGCAAACATAGCGATTCCCGCCCCTGGGCCGATGTGATTGCGCAAACTTTCAAACGCAAAGGATAATCAACCATGACCACTTTGACCGAAGGCCGCCACGCAGGCGGTTTTTTAGTTTGGGAGGCTTTTCGGGATTACACCCGCGAGGTCATCACCATCGCCACCGGCGGCACATATCCGGTTCTCGAACCGGGCACCGTACTCGGCAAAATCACCGCTACGGGCAAGTTTGCCGCCCATGATCCTGTGGCCGTCGATGGCACAGAAACTGCCGTTGCCGTGCTCTGGGGACCGGCGGATGCCACCGCGGCCGATGTGGATGCAGTTGTGCTGCTGCGCGGCCCCGCCATCGTCAACGCCAACGATCTGGTGTTTGCCGGCACGCCGACGGCGCTCGAGATCACCGCTGCCCATACCGCGCTCGCCGCTGTCGGCATCCTCACCCGTTAAACATCCTATTCTGAAAGGAGATTACCGTGGCCACCATGGATATCTTTGCGACCGACGCGTTTTCGGTCATCGAACTCACCCGGGCGCTGGAAAACATCCCGTTCAAGCCCGCAACCCTGTCCGGCTCCGGCCTGTTCTCCGATCGCGGTGTGCGGTCCCGCACCGTCGTTATCGAGAGCCGTGACGGCACCCTGTCGCTGATCCCGTTTTCCGAGCGCGGCTCGGCCTATGACCAACAAGTGCCCGAACACCGCGACGTGCGCGCATTTGTCTGCCGCCAGTTCAAGAAACAAGACGTGCTGTGGGCCTCGGAAATTCAAAGCATCCGCACATTCGGTTCGGAATCTGAGACCCAGCAGATCCAGGCGGAAGTTGCCCAACGCCTCAAGCGCCTGCGCAATGATGCTGAAGCCACCTTTGAATATCATTTGTTGAATGGCATTCAAGGCAAGGTGCTCGATCCGGGGAACGGGGCGACCGTTATCGATTATTTCACCGAGTTTGCGATCACCCCGGCGGCCGAGGTGAACTTTGATCTCGCCAATGCGTCGCCTGCCTCGGGCGCCCTGCGCAAAGCCTGTCAGGCCCTGATTGAAAGTGTCGAGGATACGCTTGGCGGCCTTTCGA
>JAADIC010000224.1 GCA_013151535.1 Alphaproteobacteria bacterium
GCATCGCGCAGGAACGCCTCGACCCCGTGACTGTAGATCGGGTTGTAATAGCCCATCAGCACAATCGGGGTGGTATCGTCGTCTTTGCGAAAGGCCGAAGCCAGCGCCAATGTCTTGTTCAGCGTCATGCCGCCTGCCAAGGCGCGCTGTCCGGCAAGCTGGATCGTCGGGCCATCGGCCATCGGATCGGTAAAGGGCAGGCCAAGCTCGATCACGTCAACACCAGCGGCGGGCAGGCCTTTGACCAGTTCAAGCGAGGTGTCAAAATCAGGATCCCCGGCCATCACATAGGTGACAAAGGCGGATTTTCCGGCGGCTTTCAATTCGGTTGTCGTCTATTCTGGTCATGGGGCACCCGTCTGAATCTTTATCGACGGGTTTGCGATACCGCGCGTCGAAGATCAATGGGGTAAGGAGTCTTTTATCGGATGGAGCCGTTCAAGAACAATATTTCAGTGGAACTTGTGGGCTGGATATCCAGGCATCTGTCGCATCACCTGCCGGATTTCGACCGTGCGGATTTTGAGACGCCGATTGTTCGAGAGCTTGCCCAGTTGGAACTGAAGGCCCGCGCGCAGCTCATTGCGGATCATATGCACCGGGTTTTGCCCGGTGATCTGAAGGTTCGCAATCAAGTTTTGCAGGCAATGCTGCATCCGGTAGAAGGCACATTGATCGGGGGGCAAAGTGACGCGCAAGGCATCCGGGCGTGGGGTATGTTTCCCATGGGTATGGTGGTCGGGCAGCATGGATTGGCGGAATTTGACGGCTCGATGGCGTTGCTCAAACAGATGACCAGCCGGTTTTCCTCGGAATTTGATGTGCGGTATTATTTGATTGCCGATCCCGACCGGGCGTTGGCGATCATGGCGGGCTGGGTGACGGATAATAACCCCCATGTCCGGCGGCTGGTATCGGAAGGCACACGGCCGCGGTTGCCATGGGGGATGATGCTGCACCACTTCGTTGCCGATCCCGCACCGATATTACCTTTGCTGTTGGCGCTGCGTGACGATCCCGAGAAATATGGGCGCCGTTCTGTGGCAAACAATCTGAACGACATAGCCAAGGATCACCCTGATCTGGTGGCGGATATTGCGCGGGATTGGCTGAAGGATGCCAGCAAGGATCGGATGCGTCTGGTGCGTCACGGGTGTCGAACCCTGATTAAGGCCGGGCATGGTAAAACGCTTGCTGTGCTGGGCTATGGGCCACCAAAACTGCAATCGATGGAATTGGCCCTGAATAGCCGCGAAATTGAATTTGGCGCAGCACTTGAATTTGATTTGAAATTCCGCTCGGCCATTGGCAAGGCCCAACCTCTGGTGATCGACTTTGTGATCCACCATCAAAAGGCCAACGGCACGACCTCGCCCAAGGTTTTCAAGTGGAAAGACACGGTTCTGGGGCCGGATATGGAGTTTTCTGCACGCAAGAAACATGTTTTCAAACCGATCACAACGCGGGTTTATTATTCCGGTCAGCATTTCCTTGAAATCATGGTCAACGGCACATCCATCGCGAAAGAGGCCTTTCAACTGACTGTGTCCTTGACCCCGACCCAGCCCTTGCCCTAGATGCGTGGCGATCAATTCAACAGAATACGAGGGCGTGAAATGGGGTTCAAAACCGGAATTGTCGGCTTGCCAAATGTGGGTAAATCGACATTGTTCAACGCGCTGACCAAGACCGCCTCGGCCCAGGCGGCGAATTTTCCGTTCTGCACGATTGAGCCGAATGTCGGTGAAGTGTCCGTGCCCGATGCCCGCCTTGACAAGCTGGCGCAAATCGGTGGTTCGCAAAAGATCATCCCGACGCGCATGACTTTTGTCGATATCGCTGGCCTTGTGAAGGGTGCCAGCAAGGGTGAAGGGTTGGGCAACCAGTTTCTGGCCAATATCCGCGAATGTGATGCGATTGCCCATGTTTTGCGGTGTTTCGAGGACGATGACATCACCCATGTCGAGGGCAAGATTGATCCGATTGCCGATACCGAAACCATCGAAACCGAACTGATGCTGGCCGATATGGAAAGCATCGAAAAACGGCTTCAGGGGCTGCAACGCAAGCTCAAGGGTGGCGACAAACAGTCGGTTGAACAAGACATGCTGCTGCGCCGCGCGCTTGAGGCTTTGGAAAACGGCCAGCCCGCGCGCACGGTCGAGGTTTCACAGGACGAGCGTAAAAGCTGGGATATGCTGCAATTGCTGACCGCAAAACCGATCCTGTTTGTCTGCAATGTTGACGAGGACAGTGCTGCCAAGGGCAACGGGTTTTCCGACCAAGTGGCGAAGATGGCGGCGGATATTGGCGCGGCCTCGGTGGTGATCTCGGCCGCGATTGAAGAAGAGATCAGCCAGCTTGAGCCTGACGAAACCGTCATGTTCCTAGAGGAAATGGGGCTGGAAGAGGCCGGGCTGGATCGCCTGATCCGCGCTGGTTACGAGCTGTTGCATTTGCAAACATACTTCACCGTCGGCCCGAAAGAAGCCCGCGCCTGGACCATCCACGCAGGCACATTGGCGCCACAAGCCGCCGGTGTGATCCACGGTGATTTCGAGGCCAAGTTCATCCGCGCGGAAACCATTGCTTACGCCGATTTCGTGGCACTGGGCGGCGAGCAGCCAGCGAAAGAAGCTGGCAAGATGCGGGCCGAGGGCAAGGCTTATTTGGTCAAAGACGGCGACGTGCTGCACTTTTTGCATGGGGGGTAGCGGGTCGGTTTTGTGATGCACAAAGTATGCACAACCTATGCACAAGCTGTACATACGATTTATGGCTGGGGATTGCCCTGCGCCGCATCAATTTTACCCTGCAATTCCTCACAACGCGCCAGTTGATGGTCGGACGGCCCTTCGGCAAAGATCGCCCTTGCAGCATCCAGATGCGACTGGGCGAGGGCCAGATGATCGGGGTCAGAAGCAAGCATGTGCTGAACCAGTGCCAGATCGGCAAGGTTCCATTGGGTTATGGCCCATTGGTAAGGTACGCTTTCTTGCGTCCATTCCAAAAGACACAAATCAAATGCGGCTTTGGCCTGATCCGCAGCACTTTGATCCGACTTGAATTCTGCCAACCAGCGCCGCGCAGTGCCAAGATTGTTTTGGGTCCCGGCCCAGTCCACCGGCGCGGCTTTGCGGGTGTGAACCTCTATCGCGGCTTCATAGGCGGTAACGGCTGCAAGCAGGCGGGTGGTGTCTTGTTCACGTTCACCGAGGGCTTGCAACGCAGTGCCAAGATTGTTTTGGGTCATGGCCCAGTCCGGCGCGGCTTTGCGGGTGCGAACCTCTAGCGCGGCTTCAAGGGCGATAACGGCTGCAAGCAGGCGGGTGGTGTCTTGTTCACGTTCACCGAGGGCTTGCAACGCAGTGCCAAGATTGTTTTGGGTCATGGCCCAGTC
>JAADIC010000096.1 GCA_013151535.1 Alphaproteobacteria bacterium
CAATGATCCGCTGCCTGCGAATTTGCCGCCGATGCAGGTGTTCTCCAGCCCTGTCAGCCAGAAGGTTTCCCGCCGCTCCAATCAGGATCTGACGCGCGATTTTCTGGAACTGACGTTTGAAATGGAAAGCGGCAAGAAGATCGGGCGGCTCACGCGGTTTGACACACCCGTGACAATCGCGCTTGCCGCCGCTGGTTCACCGGTTTTCGAGGCGGATCTGGCGGCGCTGATCGCACGGTTCAAATCCGAAGCGCGGCTGAATGTGAAGCTGGGCAAGACCGGCCAACCCGCCAATATCGTGATTGAAACCCTGCCGCGCAGGGTCTTGCAAAAAACCGTACCCAACGCTGCCTGTTTTGTGGTGCCGCGCGTAAAGGACTGGGAGGATTTTCGCAAAAACCGGCGCACGGGTGTTCTGGACTGGTCAACCCTAGAACGGCGCGAGCGGGCCACGGTGTTCATCCCCGATGATGTTTCCCCGCAAGAGGCGCGCGATTGCCTGCACGAAGAAATCGCCCAGGCGCTGGGGCCGCTGAACGACATTTATCGTTTGCCGGATTCGGTGTTCAACGACGACAACCTCAACACCATTCTGACCGGTTTTGATATGCTGATCCTCAGGATATATTATGACCCGCAGTTGAAAAATGGTATGAGCCGGGCCGAGGTTGCCAATGCCTTGCCCGCCATATTGAAACGCCTGAACCCGGCGGGCGAAACTGCGCCTAAAGACGGGTTGGAAAAAACCGAACGGCTGTGGATCGACACCATCGAAACCGCGCTGGGGCCGCGGGTCAGTCAATCACGGCGGCTGGCATCGGCGCGCCGGGCCGTCGATTTATCGCGTGAAAACAAATGGTTCGACAACCGGCTTGGGTTCAGCCTGTTCGCCCTTGGCAAGCTGTCGCTGGGTCTGCGCCCGGAACTGGCCACCGAAAGTTTTCTGCGCGCCTACACGGTCTATTCCGAGCTTTATGGCGTTGATGATATCCACACCGCCCATGTGGCGCTGCAACTGGCGGCGTTCTCGTTATCCAGCGGCAATTCAGAGGCGACGTTGAAGTTTATCAATGACAGTTTACCGTCGGTTTCACGCGGCCAGAACGCCAGCCTTTTGGCGACATTTCTGATGATAAAGGCCGAAGCGCTTGAATTTGACGGGCGCCGGGAGCAAGCGACAACGGTGCGTCTGGACAGCCTTGGCTGGGCAAGATATGGCTTCGCGAGTGAACAGGAAATCCGCGCGCGCCTGCGCGAAATAGCGGCCCTGCGACCACGTCAGAAAAAGCCGGGAGTTTGAAATGGCAGCTATAATCGGGTTCATCCTTGGGGCTTTAATAGGTGCGGTCAATGCCCGTCGACGGGGCGGAAACCTGAGCGATATTCTGCAATATGGCGCGGTTTACGGGCTTATTCTTGGAATGCTCTCCCTGATCGGCTCGGTCGTCGCGTTTAACGCGGGCTGGCTTTAGGCCCATGTTCCTGCCGCTGTTCACCAATTTGCGTGACGCGAAACTTCCGGTCTCGCTGCGGGAATATCTGGATTTTCTGGCGGCGGTGAAAACCGGTCTGGTGCTTTATGACATCGAGGGGTTTTACTACCTGGCGCGCGCGTCGCTGATAAAGGACGAGCGCAATCTGGACAAGTTTGACCGGGTGTTCGCCGCAACCTTCAAGGGCATGGAGGATATGAGCGTTCAGGACGTGATTAACGCGGTCGATATTCCCGAGGAATGGCTGCGTAAAATGGCGGAAAAGCAACTGTCGCCCGAAGAAATGGCCGAGATCGAAGCCATGGGCGGCTTTGATAAGCTGATGGAGACCCTGAAAGAGCGCCTGAAGGAACAGGAGGGGCGTCATCAGGGGGGCTCCAAATGGATCGGCACGGCGGGCACGTCGCCTTTCGGGGCTTACGGGTTCAACCCCGAAGGCGTGCGCATCGGGCAGGATAAATCGCGCCACCAGCGCGCGGTCAAGGTCTGGGACAAACGCGAATTTCGCAATCTGGATGATAGTGTTGAGCTGGGCACCCGCAACATCAAGGTGGCGCTGAAACGCCTGCGCCGCTGGGCGCGTGCGGGGGCGGATGACGAGCTGGATTTGAACGGCACCATCCGCGCCACGGCTGAACACGGCTATCTCGACATCAAAACCCGCCCCGAGCGCAGGAATGCGGTCAAGGTGCTGTTGTTTTTGGATGTGGGCGGGTCGATGGACCCTTATATCAAGCTGGTGGAGGAGCTGTTTTCGGCTGCCAAAACCGAATTCAAGCATCTGGAATACTTCTATTTCCACAATTGTCTGTACGAGGGTGTGTGGCGCGACAATGCGCGCCGCTGGTCTGACCAAACCGCCACATGGGACATTCTGAACACCTATGGCCCTGATTATAAATGTATTTTCGTGGGGGATGCGTCAATGTCACCTTACGAAATCGCCTATGCTGGGGGGGCCAACGAGCATTGGAACCCCGAGGCCGGGCAAGTCTGGCTGGGCCGCGCGCTTGAGGCGTGGAAAGCATCGATCTGGATCAATCCATTGTCGCAAAAGCACTGGCAATACACCCATTCGATCCAGATGGTCCGCGAGATTTTCGCCGAGCGCATGTATCCCATGACGTTGAAGGGCATCGAAGAAGGTATGAAAGAACTGGTGCGATGAAATCGCAGATCGCGCATCTGTGGGCGGATCACAAGCTGCTATTTCTGGGCTTTGTGGTGGCGGTTTTTCTGACCGTGATGTTCGCGGTGCGCATGACGGTGTTTCTGGTCTATTGGTCCGACCCAACTCACCGCTACCAGCCGCTTGAGCCGTGGATGACGCCCCGTTACATCGCCAATTCATATCAGGTGGAGACCGATGCTGTTCTGGAGATGATCGGCATCGACGCACCCAACCGCATGCATCCGACACTGGACTGGATCGCCAGAACCAACGGCCGCAGCACCGCCGCGCTGATCGCCGATCTGACACGCCAGCTTGACGCGCGTGCGATTGCCAAGCCATGACCGATGAAATTCTGGCGCTGGTGCCGACCTATGGCTTGCCCTTGCTGATGCTGACGGTGTTTTTATCCTGCCTGGCGGTGCCGATGCCCGCGTCACTTGTGATGCTGACGACTGGCTCATTCGTTGGCGTGGGAGAGCTGGCTCTTACGCCAACATTTCTGGCTGCACTGATCGCAGCGGTGGCTGGCGATCAGGCCGGTTTTCTGATCGGGCGGCGTGGCGGTGGGCCACTTTTGGCGCGGCTTGCAAAGACGCCCGAGCGGCAAAAACTGCTGGCGACAGCCCAAAGCTGGATCGACAGGAAGGGTGGGCCGGGGGTATTTTTCTCGCGCTGGCTGGTCAGCCCGCTGGGGCCTTATGTGAATTTTATCGGCGGCGCGACCGGCCTTGGCTGGCTGCGGTTCACCCTGTGGGGTGTGCTGGGTGAACTGGTTTGGGTCAGTGTCTATGTCGGGCTTGGCGTGGCGTTTGGTGACAATATCTCGGCGGTGGCCGAGCTTGCCTCGAACTTCAGCGGTATGTTGGCGGCAGGTGTGGTTGCCCTGGGGCTGGGTTGGCAGGTGCGGCGGGTATTGAAAAAGCAAAAAACACCCGACTTGTCACAGCATTGATAATCGGCCTAACCTCGTCCCATGTCCACCGCCCCCATTGTCCATATAGACCCCGTTGCCTTTACCACCGACCCCTATCCGGCCCTTAAATCCATGCGCGCGAATACACCCATCGCCTTTGTGCCGGAACTCGGTGCGACCCTGTTCACCAAGCGCGATACGATTTTCACGCAGGAAAAACGCATCGAGGTGTTTTCATCCGATCAGCCCGGCGGTTTGATGACCGTGTTGATGGGCGAAAACCTGATGCGCAAGGATGGGGAACCGCATCAGGCCGAGCGCAAGGCGATCTTTCCGGCGATTTCGCCGCGCACCGTGCGCGATATCTGGCTGGCGCAGTTTGCCGAGGCCACGGATCGGGTGTTGGACCGGCTGGAAGCCAAGGGTAAGGGCGACCTCGTGCACGATTTCGCCATGCCGGTCTCAGCCGAGGCTTTGCGGGTGATTACCGGCCTGAGCAACATGCAGAACGAGGAGATCGACCGTACCTCGCAAGGTATGATCGACGGGATTTCAAACTATCTTGGCGACGCGGGTATCGAGGCGAATTGCCGCGATTGCACCGCCTCGATTGACCGCCATATCGATGCGATGGTGCCGATCTATCAGGCCGCGCCCAACCCCTCGCTGATCTCGGTACAGATGGCGGCGGGGCTGTCAGACGCGCAGATGCGCGCCAATGTGAAGCTGGCGATTTCTGGTGGGCAGAACGAGCCGCGCGATGCCATTGCCGGCACGATCTGGGCCTTGTTATCCCATCCCGCGCAATTGCTATTGGTGCAATCAGGCCAGCAAGACTGGCTACAGGCGTTTGAGGAATATGCCCGCTGGACCTCGCCCATCGGCATGAGCCCGCGCCGTGTCGCCAAGCCCGATACCATTGACGGTATCCAGTTTGAAACCGACGAGCGGGTGTTTTTCATGTTCGGCTCGGCCAACCGGGACGAGGAAATATTTGATAATCCAGATGCTTACGACCTCACCCGCGATGTCGGTCCGTCAATTGCTTTTGGCGCGGGGCCGCATTTTTGCGCCGGGGCCTGGGCCTCGCGCGCGTTGATTTCACAAGTGGCCCTGCCCAAGGTGTTTGCGCGCCTGAAAAACCTGCGTCTCGCCGCCGGGGCCAAGCCAAAACCGGTCGGCTGGGCCTTTCGCGGCCTGACCGCCCTGCCTTGCGAATGGGATGTTTGACCTTGCGCCCGATCACCCCCATATAGACTAGATGCTGCGCTTAACCCCAATCCTGCTGGCGATGCTCTACGCCTTTGCCATGTACCGCTTTTCGGCGTGGCGCACGGCGCGTGAGCTGGATCAGAAATCGACCCAGTTGCTTGATCCGGTTTTAACCGACCTGATCCGGCAAATGGCCGAGGTTTTGAACCTGCCGCGCATCAGGGTTTACATCTATGAAATCGAGCCGGTGAACGGGCTGGCAGCACCTGATGGGCGCATATTCATCACCCGCGGGTTTTATCAGAAATACCTGAACCGCGAGGTCAGTGCCGAGGAAATGGCCAGCGTCATCGCCCATGAGCTGGGCCATGTGGCTTTGGGTCATTCGCGCCGCCGGATGATTGATTTTTCCGGCCAGAACGCCATTCGCACCGCACTTGGCATGGTTTTGGGGCGGTTTTTGCCCGGTATCGGCTATTATATCGCCAATTTCCTGACCACCATGCTGGCGGCGCGTCTGTCACGCCAGGACGAATACGAGGCCGATGCCTATGCCAGTGCTGTGATGACCAAGGCGGGGTTTGGTGTAGGTGCGCAGAAATCGCTGTTTGTGAAGCTCGACAAGTTGTCGGGATCAGGCGCACGCCCCATGGCGTGGATGCTGAGCCACCCCAAAACCAGCGAGCGGATCAAGGCGATCGAGGCGCGGGAAAAGAAGTGGAAGACGTAGGATGTGTGCTCTGCACGCATCTGTGGGCGATTTTCAACGCGATGCGTGCAGAGCACACATCCTACGCCAGTGCCTTGCCTAAGCGCGGCAATCTGGCCTTTTTCAACAGGGCGCGCAGGGGTTGAGGCTGACCGGATAGTACCTCGGCCCGCAGCCGAACATCCTCGCAAACCTTTGAAATTACAGCGGGATTATCTTGCCATAAGTCAAACACAAACCCGTCGGGATCGCGGCGCAGGATGTTGTGGCTGGCCAGAATACGGCTCGGAAAATCCCTGAGGTTGGCGGTGACAAGCGCGTCTGCCTTTCCCGCGATAGCGGCTGCCAGAACGTGGATGTCATCAGGGTCGGGCAGGTACAGATTTGCCTGTAACTCCAATGGAAACCCGATTTCAGCCTCGGGCCAATTAGCTCGCAGCAGCGCGATCTCGGCCAACGCCACACCCGCCTGACCCGGCAGGTTTTTAGCCACCGCACGCGCCCATTCTTCAAGAATACGCGCCGACCATAAGGGCTGGAACAGGCCAGCCTTGGCCGCGCCCAGCAGGATTTCGCGCAACACCGTCGGGTATAATACGCAAGCGTCCAGCAACACCCGCATCAGCTTAACCGGAAGAACAACGCTTTCAGATAGCCGCTTTCCGCCAAATGCACATGCATCGGGTGATCCGGTCCGGCAGAACCGGTATGAATCAGTTGCGCGACGCGACCGGATTTGCCAATGCCGCGAATGCAGGCCTCGCGGAACCTGGCCAGATCGGCGGCGTGCGAGCATGAACACAGGATCAGAAACCCACCGGGCCGAACCAGTTTCGCCGCCATCCGCGCCACCCGTTCATAAGCCCGCAACCCAGCCTCGAGCGCCGGTTTGGCCGGGGCAAAGGCGGGCGGATCGCAAATGACGGTGCCAAAGGAACGCCCGGCCTCGGCCAGTTCGGTCATCACCGCAAACGCATCGCCTTTTTGTGTGGTGAAGCGGTCGCCAAAGCCCGAGGCCACGGCCCCTTGCGTCGCCAGTTCGAGCGCTGGAGCCGAACCATCAACCGCCAGCGCCGACTTGGCCCCGCCCGCAAGCGCGGCCAGCCCGAAACCGCCCACATGGGCAAAAACGTCCAGCACATCGGCGTCTTTGCACAACTTGGCAGTGAGGGCGTGATTGTCGCGCTGATCCAGAAACAGGCCGGTCTTCTGGCCCCCCAGAAGATCGGCCATATAGGTTGCACCGTTCATCTGAACCGGCACCGGGCCGGTGATTTCGCCTTTAAGAACAAGCGTTTCCTCGGGCAGGCCTTCAAGCCCACGCGCCCGACCGGTACCGTTCTTAACGATGGTGGACACACCCGTCACCGCCTGCAAAGCCGCCGCGATCTCATCTATTCTGACCTCGGCCCAGGCCGCGTTCGGCTGGATCACGGCCACATCGCCAAAGCGGTCAATGATAAGGCCCGGCAGGCCATCCGCCTCGGCATGGACCAGCCGATAGAAGGGCGCATCATAGAGACGCGCGCGCAGATCAAAGGCCCGTTGCAGGCGGGTTTGCAGCCACGCCGCATTGATGATGGCGCTGACATCACGCTCCAGCATCCGCGCCGAAATCCGGCTTTCGGGGTTGAATGCGCACAGGCCCAGCCGCTCGCCATCATTGGCGGTCAGCTCGATTATGGACCCGGCGGGCAGTTTGCGCGCGCGACGATCCAGCACCAGCTCGTCCTTGAAAATCCACGGCGCACCAAAACGCACACGTTGCGGCGATTTGTTGGGCCGCATTTTGACGACGGGATAAGTTGTGGGCGAACCGGGATCGGATGTAATATCTGGGGAAGGATTTTTCATCCCTTCCCCTTAGCGATTTTTCGTGCGGCGTAAAGAGGTTGAACAAAATCAACCAGATTGATTTTGTTCTAAACGCCGAGATAGGTCCGCATCACGCTGGTGATTTCGCGACTGATGCGCACTTTTTGGGTTTCGCCACGGATTTCCGCGTCAATCGCCTTTTGGCCACCAAAGGCCTTGAGCTTGATGCTTACCGGGAACGGATCAACCAGCGCAAGCTCGGTCGCCACGTCTTTGACGGTGACTTCAAACAGGATGGTGTGCTGGCCACCGATGGTTGCCCGCGCCTTCTGGCTGAGGGCGTGAAAACGCTTCAACTCGATATCAAGGTAAACCGGCTCACCGCCATCCATGCCAATCGCCGCCTGACTGACCGCCAGATCAAGGATCTTGCGCACCTGCTCACGGCGATCCCCATAAGGGTCTTCGCGCCAGACAATATCGGTGGGCGGCAGGTAAAGATTGGCCTCGGTCACGCTCAGGCTGTCGGGCACGTTAACGCGCACATCCTCGACGCGCCAGGAAACGCTTTGCGAACTTTTGATGCCGATTCTGGACACATTCGAGGTTGGGGTCACTTCAAGCGGCGCGTTGCGCGTGCTCACGGAACTGGCGCAAGCGCCAAGTAGCGTTGCGGCTGTCAGTGCCAGAATTAGGTTTGTCTTACTCATTACAGCCTCCTTACAAGCCGGGTTTACGCGTTACATGACGGGATGCTTTTCATCGAATAAAACGGCCAAATTTAGACAAATGCCGTGCATTTCCATGGTGATTTGGTGTTTTATCCGGCTTTACCCGCAGTCTTATCTGCGCCAGAGCATCGCCTAACCTTTTGTGGTGGAACGGAATTTATCGATCAGATAGGGGTCGGATCGGACATGGCCAAATCAAAGATCGGAAAATCTGTCGGCAAAGTCACGGCTCCTTTTTGTTGGGACGCTCCTGGTTCGGCATGGTTCTGTCAAGACTGCTGGGCCGACCCCGTCAGACAGCCGTGATCGTCGATACAAACTTGTCAACTTCCCGCCGGATCGGACGCTGTGCCGCTGTCTTGCGCACCGCCCTTGCTCTCAATCCGGTCGAAGAAATCCCGGCAGGCTCCCGGCTTGGGCCGCGTTGGACAACCAGTTGAATACATGCGCCCCGACCGAGCGGAAGCAGATCAGATGCAGGATTTCGGCATCGCTCAACCAGAACGCCACCGCCACTTGCCCCAACCGCGTACGGCGGATTTCGCCGATCGGCAGGCCTTCAGGCGACAGATCAGCGGGCGCACCCTTGGCAATCACTTCGCGCACGCCCTGCCCTTCCAGCCGGAGAACCACGCGGGCGTCCGAGACGTTAACGGCCAGAAAATGATCGCCTTTCAGGGCCTTGTCGATGCCGGAAACCACAGCATCGGCCTTGTCATAATCCACCATCAACAGCAATTCATCCGGCGACATCCAAGCCACAGCACCCTTCGCGCCCTCTTTAACGCCGCGCGGCTTGGGCATGCCAAGCCTGACCGCCGCCTTCACCACCGCCGCCAGTTTTTCATCGCCCAAATCACCGCGCAGGGTTATCATGCCGCGCAATCCGGCGTCCGAAACCGTCACCGCGCCGTCAAAATTTGCGCCCCTCAGCGCCGTCACCGCTTCAGACATTCTGCCGCCCCCCGTCTTTATCCAGAAATACCGGATCGACCACCCGGGCCTTGATTACGCGCCCCTCACCCACCGGAAAGCTCAAAACCTCGCCCATACGGCGTGACCCTCCCTTAATCAGCGCCATGGCAATCGAATGGCCCAAAGTCGGCGAATAATAGGTCGAGGTCACATGCCCAATGATGTTTTCCATACCGTTGGCGCGTTTCGGCCCCTCGATGGCATGGGCCGCGTCGGGCAGAACCACCTGTGCGTCCTCGGTCAGCAGGCCGACAAGCTGTTTGCGATCCGGATCCTGCATAAAACTGCGCATCTGCGCCCGTTTGCCCAGAAAATCGTCCTTCTTTTTTGAAATCGCCCAGCCAAGGTTCAAATCCTGCGGGATCACCGTGCCGTCGGTTTCGTCCCCGATCATGATGAAGCCCTTTTCGGCCCGCATCACATGCAATGCCTCGGTGCCGTAAGGTTGAATGTCAAACGCTTGCCCGGTCGCCAGTGCCGCATCCCAAAACGCCTGGCCCTCAGAGGCTGGCACAGCCACCTCGTAAGACAACTCGCCCGAGAACGAAATCCGGTAGGCGCGCGCTTTGATACTGGCGATTGTACCCTCGGTAAAGCCCATGAACGGTAGGGCTTCGGGCGACAAGTCGATATCACTGCCCATTGCCTCCAGCACTTGGCGTGCCTTTGGGCCAACAATGCCAATTTGGGCGAACTGCTCGGTCAGGTTGGCGGTATAAACCTTCCAGTCCCACCATTCGGTCTGCAACCATTCCTCCATCCAGGCATGGATGCGATCCGAGCCACCAGATGTGGTGTGACACAGAAAACTATCCTCGCTCAATCGCGCCACGACTCCGTCATCGCTGAGAAAGCCGTTTTCATTGCACATCAGCCCGTAGCGGCATTTTCCAATCTTCAGATTGCTCATCATATTGGTGTAGAGCATGTCCAGAAACTTGCCCGCATCCGGCCCTTTGACAAGGATTTTGCCCAGCGTACTGGCATCCAGTAGGCCAACATTGCTGCGCGTATTGTTGATCTCGCGCGTCACCGCATCTTTCACGCTTTCGCCGGGCCGCTGGTAACAATAGGGCCGCCGCCAATCGGCCACCGGCTCCCAATAGCCGCCATTTGCATCGGTCCAATCATGGATCGGCGATTTGCGGATCGGTTTGAACAGCGCGCCGCGTGCATCACCCGCAATCGAACCGAATGAAATCGGGTGGTAAGGCGGGCGGAAAGTGGTGGTGCCGACCTGCGGAATTTCGGCGTTCAGACTGTCGGCCAGAACCGCAAGGCCGTTGATATTGCTGAGCTTTCCCTGATCCGACGCCATGCCAAGCGTGGTGTAGCGCTTGGTATGCTCAACGCTGGCATAGCCCTCCTGTGCGGCCAGTCGAACATCGCTGACCTTCACGTCATTCTGGAAATCGAGCCAGGTTTTGGCACGCAACTGATAATGCGCCCCCTGCGGCATGGACCAGACCGGCAGCAGGGGGGCCTCGGCCTCGGATTTGGCGTGCGGAGGCGCGGATTTCTGCGGCTTATGCCCCGCCTCTGTCGCGGCGCGCAGGCCAGCCTCGTGGCCATCCTGAAGGGCGGAAGCTGCATCAAGATAGCCGTTGGCGGTACCTGCGGCGATGACAAATCCGCTGCCATCCGCGCCCAGCGGCGGGCGGTCGGGGTCGGGTCGAAAAGCGGCTTGATCTGCGTCCCAGTTCAGCTTGCCGCCGCAATGGGACCACAGATGCACCACCGGCGACCAACCGCCTGACATGGCGACCGCATCGCATTTGATCTCCTCCAGCGTCGTGCCTTCACCCGCCTGCGCGCACAGGGTCACGCCCTCTACACGCTTGTTTCCTTTGACTTTTCCAATGGCCTTGCCGGTCTCGACACGAATACCAAGGGCACGGGCCTGTGCGGCCAAATCACCGCTGGCCTCGGGCCGTGCGTCAATGATTGCCGGCACGTTCAGCCCGGCATTCACCAGCGCGATGGCGGTCCGATAAGCGTCGTCATTGTTGGTGACGACCACGGTCCGGTCACCGACAGAGGTGCCAAAGTTGACCGCGTAATCACGTACCGCTCCGGCAAGCATGACACCGGGAATGTCGTTGCCAGCGAACGACAAAGGCCGCTCGATCGCGCCGGTGGCGGTGACTATTCGACGCGCGCGGATGCGCCAGAGCCGGTGGCGCGGGCCGCTCAATTCCGGCGCGTGGTCTGTCAGTTGCTCATAGCCCAGCGCGTAGCCGTGATCGTAAACCCCGGCCCCCATCATCCGGTTGCGGCGGGTGATATTGGGCATGGCATCGATATCCGCGAGGGTTTCCATAACCCAATCCTCAGCGTTTTTGCCATTGATTTCAACGCCATCAACCACGGCGCGGCCACCCCAATGGGCGGTTTGCTCGATCAGCAGAACCCTGGCACCCGAGGCCCCCGCCTGCTTTGCCGCCTCAAGCCCGGCGATGCCGCCACCGACGATCAGGACGTCAACATGGGCGTAAAAATATTCATATCTATCAACGTCTTGCGCTGTCGGAGCTTTGCCCAACCCAGCCGCACCGCGAATGATCGGCTCGAACACATGTTTCCAGGCAAAACGCGGGAACATGAAGGTTTTGTAATAGAAACCAGCAGGAAAAACCCGCGACATCATGCGGTTGATCGCGCCTATGTCAAATTCAAGGCTGGGCCAATGGTTTTGGCTGCTCGCGGTCAGGCCGTTGAACAGTTCTGTGGTAGTAACCCTTTGGTTTGGCTCGAATTTTCCACCCTGCCCCAGCCCGACAAGCGCGTTGGGTTCTTCCGGGCCAGCCGCCATGATGCCGCGCGGGCGGTGGTATTTGAAGCTGCGCCCAACCAGCATCTGGTCGTTGGCCAGAAGGGCGGCGGCCAGCGTGTCGCCCTGAAAGCCCTTCAGACGTTTGCCGTTGAAGGTGAATTCCAGCGGTTTATTGCGGTCGATCAGGCGGCCGTTTGTGCCAAGGCGGGTGCTCATGATGTGACGGCCTCCCCCTTGGCCCCCCTCCCTCGGGAGGGGGGAATGGCGCAACATTTAGGGGATTCGTCCCCCCCTCCGTTTCGGAGGGGGGTCAGGGGGGAGGCCGTTGCCACAATGCTCATTTCATATACCCTTCCCAATCGAGACGTTTCTTTTTGATCTTGTTTATCAAGGCTTTGGGTGGCTCGAAGGTCTGGGCCTTATAGGTGCCGAAAACCTCCAGCGTCATGGTATCGCGCGCCGCGTGGAACCATTTTCCGCAACCGAACACATGCCGCCAACGTTCAAAATGCACGCCGCGCGGGTTCTTTTTGTGAAACAGATAGGCCTCGAAATCATCTTCGGCGGCACCGGCACCCTGACGGGGGATATGGGCCTCGCCATCGCCGTGCAGGTCGGTTTCGTCGGCGTTTATACCGCAATAAGGGCAGGTCAGGATCAGCATTTGATTTCTCCGCGCTTGGTGGCCTCCCCCCTAGCCCCCCTCCCGAGGGAGGGGGGAATCGCGTTACTTCCGCCACCATCGTCCCCCCCGCTGGTTCGGAGGGGGGTCAGGGGGGAGGGGTTTGAGTATTTTTGGAACAATGAAATCAATGTGCCACCCCCGCCGCGACGCTTTCATCGATGAAGCGGCCCTCGCGGAAGCGATCAAGGCCGAAACCGGCGGCCAACTCACCCGGCTCGCCTTTGGCCATCATTTCGGCCATGGCCCAGCCGCTGCCCGGGATGGATTTGAACCCGCCGGTGCCCCAACCGCAATTGATGAAGGTATTGCCGAGCGGGGTTTTTGAGATGATCGGTGAGCGATCGCCCGTCATGTCGACGATGCCGCCCCATTGGCGCAGCATTTTGAGGCGGCTGACAATCGGGAAGGTTTCGATCAGGGCGCGCACGGTTTCCTCGATATGGTGAAAACTGCCGCGCTGGGTGTAGTTGTTGAAACCATCAGCGCCGCCGCCGATAACCATTTCGCCCTTATCGGATTGCGACATATAGCCGTGCACCGTGTTGGCCATGACGACCACATCCATGCAGGGCTTGATCGGCTCGCTGACCAGCGCTTGCAAGGCCACGCTTTCAATCGGCAGGCGGAAGCCGGCCATATCGGCAAGCTGGCCGGAATGGCCCGCCACCACGATGCCGAGCTTACCCGTGGTGATCGTGCCGCGTGTGGTTTCAACGCCGGTGACTTGGCCCGCCTTTTGCTGGATGGCGGTGACCTCGGTCTTTTGCAGGATATCCATGCCCATGTCGGAACACGCCCGCGCATAACCCCAGGCCACCGCATCGTGGCGCGCAGTGCCGCCGCGCGGTTGCCAGAGCGCGCCGAGAACCGGAAAGCGCGGGCCGGAAAGCTCAATAATCGGCAGCAGTTTCTTGACCGCGGCGGGGCTGATAAAGCGGGTTTCGATGCCTTGCAGGCGGTTGGCATGTTCCGTGCGTTTGTAACCACGGATTTCGTGTTCGGTCTGGGCCAGCATCATCACCCCGCGTGGGCTGAACATGATGTTGTAGTTCAAATCCTGTGACAGGGTTTCATAAAGCGAACGCGCCTTTTCATAGATCGCCGCACTTTCGTCTTGCAGGTAGTTCGAGCGGATGATGGTGGTGTTGCGCCCGGTATTACCACCGCCCAGCCAGCCCTTTTCGATGATCGCCACATTCGTGATGCCGTGATTCTTGCCCAGATAATAGGCGGTGGCCAGCCCGTGGCCGCCAGCGCCGACAATCACCACATCGTAATGTTTTTTCGCCTCGGGGGTGCGCCACGCGCGTTCCCAGCCGGTGTGAAAGCGCAGGGCTTCGCGCGCGATAGCAAAGGCAGAATAGCGTTTCATGGGCGGCTCCGGCGATGGGCGGGGTGAATGTGATTCCCCGCCGTTTTCCTGACTACTGCCGTTGTGCGCCAAACACGCGGCATCACCCTTGCGCAGAACGGCATATTCTACCGGTTTAGCGACATTTTACACAGCCGCCAAGCCCATGGCTGGCGGGGGTGCGGCAAGGCTTGGCGACCCCTCGCGTAAATGTGTTTTGACTGCGCGCATCTGGGGGCTTTCACGCGGGCGTGACTAAGGTTAGAACCCCGCCTGATGACGTAAACAGCCGGAACAGGGACGCCCTGCCTTCAGGCCCCAACAGGAGTATATCATGACGTTCTGGCTGATCGTTGCTGTATCCGCCCTTTTTGTTATGGCGCTGATTTTGTGGCCCCTGCTGCGCCGCGGCAAATCAGACCAATCGGAACAGGAGAACCTGGATTTACAGGTTTACCGCGATCAGTTGAGCGAGGTTGAAAGCGATCTGGCCAAGGGTGTTTTGTCCGAGGAAGAAGCCGAGCGCACCCGCATCGAGGTCTCGCGGCGTATTCTTGAGGCCGACCGGGTGGGCGCGGCGCAGGAAGCCGCCGCAACCTCGGGGCGCAAGGCCTCGATTGGGCTGGCCATTGTGATGTCGCTGGCGGTGTTGGGCGGCACTGGCTATCTTTATCAGCAGATCGGTGCGCGTGGCTTGCCGGATTTCCCGCGCTCCAAACGGCTGGCGGAAATGAGTGCCGATCGCGCTGCCCGCCCACCTCAGGCCGAGATCGAGGCGAATGTCGGCGATGATCCGGCGATGCTGGAACGCTCGGCACCGGAATATCGCGCCCTTGTGGCGCAATTGCGCGAAACCGTGGCCAATCGGCCCGGCGATCTGCGCGGGCTGGAATTGCTGGCCAATCACGAGGCCCGTCTGGGCCGGTTTGCCGCCGCCCGTATCGCCAAGGGCAAGGCGATTGAGCTTAAGGGGGCGGATGCGGATGCTAATGATTACACCGATTACGCCGAATTGATGATTATCGCGGCGGGTGGTTATGTCTCACCGATTGCCGAGAACGCGCTGGGGCAGGCGATCCGGCTGGATCGCACCCATTCACGCGCGCGCTATTATTCCGGCCTTGATCTGGCCCAGAACGGCCGCCCGGATCTGGCCTTGCAGATCTGGACCGATCTGCTGGCAGAAGGCCCGCCCGAAGCACCGTGGATCGCGCCGATCCGCAACCAGATCGGCGATGTGGCCCGTCTGGCCGGGGAAGCGCCACCGCGTTTACCCGACACTCTGGCGGGGCCAAACGCACAGCAAATGGAAGACGCCGCCAATATGACCGATGAAGAACGTCAGGCGCTAATCCGCACCATGGTCGGGCAGCTTTCCGAGCGCTTGGCCAATGGCGGCGGCAATGCCTCGGAATGGGCGCGGCTGATCCGGGCTTATGGCGTGTTGGGTGAAACCGAACGGGCGCGCAAGATCTGGGGCGAGGCGCAAACCGTTTTCGGCTCGGACAGGATCGCCATGACCGAATTGCTGGATGCAGCGCAAGCGGCCGGCGTGGCTGAATGACCGCGATTTTCGAGGATATCTCGGAATTTCACGCGGCTCTGCCTCCGATGCGGGCTTTGATCGGGCTTGATCTGGGCACCAAGACGCTGGGCGTGGCGGTTTCGGACAATTTCCGGGCTGTGGCGACGCCGCTTGAAACCATCAAACGCACCAAATTCGGGCGCGACGCGGCGGCGCTGCTGGCAATCGCGGCGGGGCGCAATGTCGGCGGGCTGGTGCTGGGATTGCCGCGCAACATGGATGGCTCCGAGGGGCCGCGGGCGCAATCGACCCGGGCATTCGCCCGCAATCTGGCGGCGCTGACCGATCTGCCGATCACATTCTGGGACGAGCGCCTGTCAACCGTGGCCGCCGAACGCGCGCTTCTGGAGGCGGATACGTCCCGCAAACGTCGCGCCGAGGTGATCGATCATGTGGCGGCTGGTTATATCCTGCAAGGGGCGCTCGATCGGCTGGCGCATCTGAAAGGGGGGCAGGATGGATGACAATATCTGGTCGCGTGACGAGGTTGACAGCCCCTGCGTCAAGGTCTGTGTGATCCACGAGGGGTCTGGTATCTGCATCGGTTGCCACCGCACACGGCCTGAAATTGCCGGATGGTCGCGCATGAGCGGCAAAGACCGCCAAGAGGTGATCGCAGCCCTACCGGCGCGCGCACCTTTGCTGCGCGGCGTGCGCAAAGGGCGCGCGGGGCGCGGGGCTGTGCCAAGGTTATAGCGCCAGAACAGGGTGACAGGCCAATGTTCTGCTTTTATGATGCCCTCAGGGGTAAAGCGAATTATGCGTGCAATTCTGATCTTTGTGGTGTTGGGCCTGCTGTTTTTGCTGGTCAGAAACTCGGGCGATGTTGAAATCGGGCGGCAAGGGTTGAACCCTGTGTTGCTGGGTTACGTGGCGCTGTTTGCTGCAGGCATTGTGACGGCGGAATTGCTGCGCCCGGTGCTTT
>JAADIC010000045.1:0-1297 GCA_013151535.1 Alphaproteobacteria bacterium
TTGATCTTGTCGGGATGCACAAGGCCGATCACCGCAAGGCCATAGATCGGTTCGGGGCTGTCAATCGAATGGCCGCCACCAACCATGATGCCCGCCTTTGCCGCCATATCCGCGCCACCCGCCAGAATTTGCGCGATCATTTCGGGCGGAATTTTGCCCGTCGGCATACCCGCGATTGCCAGCGCGAAAATCGGTTTGCCTCCCACCGCGTAAACATCCGACAGCGCATTGGCCGCCGCGATTGCGCCGAAATCATGCGGGTCATCAACCACCGGCATGAAAAAGTCAGTGGTCGCAACAACGGCTTTGTCGTCGTCGATACGATAGACAATGGCGTCATCTTTGGTTTCCAACCCGACCAAAAGGGCGGGATCGGTTAACTGCGCGGGCAGAAAGCTGAGGATCTCCTCCAGCAACGCTGGAGCGATTTTGCAGCCTCAACCACCGCCGTGGGCGAGGGTCGTAAGACGGACCTGATCCATGAGTGTTCCTTTCCTTTTCAGGGCTGCGGTTTGAGCTTGTTACGGTGAAATCAGCGGGCCATCCAGCCCCAATTTCAACTGGTAACCTTTGCGAGCTGATCCAGAAATGCAGCCTCGTCCCGCAAGGCGCGCAGATCGAGCGCAAGTGTGCCGTTGCTGATGCGCCCGATGATCGGAACGGGCAGCGCGCGCAGGCGATTGGCAAGGTCACGCAGGGCTTTGTCACCTGTCCTGTTCGGCGTCAGAACCAGCGCAAAACTTGCCAGCCGGTCCACCGGCAAAGCGCCGCTGCCGATCTGGCTTTTGCACGCAGCGGTTGTGACCGAGGCAAGGCCCGAGAACGCCTCAACGACCTGTGGGTGTATCCGTTGCGCTTGCGCTTCAATCTCGTCCGCCTCGCGCGCAAGGGCGGCAAGGCCGGGCAGATGTTCGGCCAGGCGATCGGGGTTTTCGTACAGCCGCAGCACCGCCGACAGTGCTGCCAGCGTGACCTTATCAAGCCGCAGGGCGCGTTTCATCGGATTTTCTGCCAACTGCGCCACCAGATCAATGCGCCCGGCGATAATTCCGGCCTGAGGGCCACCCAGCAGTTTGTCACCGGAGAACGTCACCAGATCGGCCCCGTTATCAAGTGTCTGGCGCACCGTGGGTTCAGCGGGCAGGCCAAAGCGTGCCAGATCAACCAGCGTGCCGCTGCCAAGATCAACAACAAACGGGATATTGTGGGCCTTGGCCAGCGCCGCAAGCTCGGCCTCCGGCACGGTTTTGGTGAAACCTTCGACCACATAATTGCTGGTATGCACCTTCAGGATCAT
>JAADIC010000045.1:1365-4316 GCA_013151535.1 Alphaproteobacteria bacterium
CCGGAACGCGCCATGATATCGGGCATGCGAAACGCGCCGCCGATCTCGATCAACTCGCCGCGCGACACCAGCACCTCGCGCCCCAGCGCCAGGGTATTGAGCGCCAGCATCACCGCGGCGGCGTTGTTGTTAACCACAATCGCGGCCTCGGCCCCTGTCAGGCGTTTGATCCAGCCAGCCACATGATCGTCGCGCTGGCCGCGCCCACCTGTCGCAAGGTTGTATTCAAGATTAACCGCCCCAGCCGCCTCCGCCATCGCCCGGATCGCCGCATCCGGCAGCGGTGCGCGGCCCAGATTGGTGTGCAGAATAGTGCCGGTGAGGTTGAACACAGGCTTCAGGCTAGGGGCCATTCTTCGGGCAAGCGTCTGCGCAACCGTTTGCGCAATCCCGTCTTTGTTCCAGCTTTCCTGCTGGCTTTGGCGCAATTCGTCCAGCGCCTCGCGGATCGCATCGCGCAAAGCGGGATGGCCGTACTCTGCCAGCAATGGCGCAAAAACCGGATCGCGCAGCAGCAGATCGACCGAGGGTGGCCGGGTCTTGTTCTGTGGTTCGCGCATCGGTTTTCCCTCTCGTCAATCGCTGCCACCTTATGCAATAACTTTACGGGCGCAAATACAGGAAAGACCGGCATGGGGTTTGTCATCGGCACCGCCGGGCATATAGATCACGGCAAGACGGCGCTGGTGCGCGCGCTGACGGGGCAGGACACCGATACCTTAAAGGCCGAGAAACAGCGCGGAATTTCCATCGACCTTGGTTTCGCCTCGTTCGATCTGAGCGATGGCACGCCGGTTGGAATTGTCGATGTGCCGGGCCACGAGCGGTTTATTCGCAACATGGTGGCCGGTGCGCACGGCCTTGATCTGGTGCTGTTTCTAATCGCCGCCGATGATGGCGTCATGCCCCAGACCGAGGAGCATTTTGACATCATCCGGGCGTTGGGCATCAAACAGGTGATCTTTGTCATCAGTAAAATTGGCAGGGTTGATGCGGCCCGACAAGCTGAAGTGATCGACGAGATCGGCTTGTTGCGCGACGGAAGCCGGTTTCAGGAGGCGGAAATACTGTCGGTGGATAGTCTTTTGGATGACGGGATTGCCGAACTGAAAGCCAGTATCGAAAACCGGTTGAAACCGGTGCAGACACTTGCAAACACCGCCCCTTTTCGCATGCCCATCGACCGGGTGTTCACCATCCACGGGCGCGGCGTGGTTGTGACCGGAACAGTTTTGTCGGGCTGTTTGCAGGCCGGGGACGTGGTTCGTTTGATGCCCGATGGCGTAACCTACCGCGTGCGCGGGCTGCAAAGCCACGGTCACGAGGCCGCGCAAGGCCAAAAAGGCGCGCGGCTTGCGGTTAATCTGGCAGCGGCCAACCAAGCGGATTTGCAGCGCGGTGATGTGCTCTGCGCCCCGGAAATCGCCCGCGCCAGCCAGCGGTTTGACGTGGAGCTTCACCTGTCGCCAAACATCACAGCCCCGCTCAGGAACCGCCAGAAGCTGCGGCTGCATCTGGGCACGGCGGAGCGCTTTGCCCATGCACTGCTGCTTGGGGAAGCCAGCAAGCTGGGCGGTGGGGCGCGAGGGTTTGCGCAGATGTCGCTGGACAAAAGCTGCCATGTGATGGCGGGGGATCACTTTGTGATCCGTGATGAACAGGGCGAACATACGCTGGGCGGCGGGATCGTGCTTGATCCTCTGGGTGTGAAATCGCGGCGCGGATTGGCGGCGCGGCTGGCCTTCCTGCAAGCGCTGTCAAAGGGCGATACAAAAGCCGCGCTTGTGGCCTTGCTGGCGGGCAACAAGGGGCTGGGCCTGCCTGAGGCGGATTTGCGGTTTCGGTTTGGGGATTTGAGTGATCGCTTGGCCGAGCCCGATTTTGTAAGGCTGGCAAACGGCCCCGAAAGCTGGATCGCGCACCGGCACACCCTTGAAGCCCTGTGCCGCCGGATCAAAGCCACCTTGCAGGCATTTCATGATGCGCAACCCGTTGAGCCGGGTATGAGCCCTTCCGATCTGCAAAAGCAAACCGCGCCCTGTATCCCGAATACCTTGTTCCAGACCGTAGTTGAAATCGCGCGCGACAAGGGGTTGATCCGGCAAAACCAGGCGCTCTACGCCCTGCCCGATCACCAGTCCGGCCTTGACGATGGGCAACAGAAACAAGCCGAGGCCCTGCTGGCCAAATTCAGCCAAACCCCCTTCGCCCCGCCGCAACCCACACCCGAGAAGATGAATGCAACCCTGATCGCCCATCTGGTTAAAGACGGGCATCTGCTGCGCCTGAGCAACGGAACCCTGTTTCTGGTTAGCGCGTTTCAAGAGGCTGACGGGCTGCTGGAAACACATCTGCTGGCGAATACCACCATCACCGCCGCCGAATTTCGCGACCTTCTGGGCACCAGCCGAAAATACGCCTTGGCCTTGCTGGAAACCTTCGACAGAATGGGCCGCACGATCCGCGTGGGTGATGCAAGAAAACGCGGCAAGCCGCTGTCAGCCAATAGCTGACAGCATCAGGAGAAGCGAGGCGCCCGGTGGCGCCGCCGGTCTTCAAAACCGGTTTGAGACGGCAACCCCGCCTCAGGAGGGTTCGACTCCTTCCTTCTCCGCCAGATTCCCTTTCCTGTACATTTCCATTTCTTCCGATTTATTTGCTAAAGCCCTCGAAAATATATGTTTTTCGAACTTACCCATATCAGCCTATTGCAATTCGTTCCGATCTATTCCAATTTCTTAGGTGGGAACAACGGTGGGATGTCGACATGATGATGGCTGGAAAACTGACAAAGCGGGCTATTCCGAATCTTAGGCCGGGGATGCACTCGGACGGAAATGGCTTGTATCTTTGCGTCGCACCGGGCGGGTCAAAGTCGTGGATTCTGCGAGTTTCGATCCGCGGCCAACGAACAATGGCAGGCACACCGAAGCGAGTTGAGATTGGTTTAG
>JAADIC010000169.1 GCA_013151535.1 Alphaproteobacteria bacterium
TCCAGCGCCTCGGCCAAGGCATTCACATCGCTTTCGATGGCGGCCAGTTTTTTGCCCTCAAGGGCCAGTTCGAATACCGCCGTCGCATAGCGCGACGCAACACCCGAAGAAATAGAAGCTGTTTCCGACAAACGTTCACCCTTCCGGTTCATGGCTTCCCGGCCACCTGCACATCAGGGGCCGATTGTACAATAAAACGCTCACATCTCTGTGGGCGTTCAAATCGGCGCGGTGATAGCAGAGGTATCAGGGGGTGGCAATGGCCAAGCCGCCCCTGTGGATGAATTTTAATTGTTGTTTTTCAACCTGTTAAATTGTCCAGCGGCAAACATGCGACGCTTTGAAGCTTCAAAAAGGGCGGGATTCCAAGTGGTTGGGAGGTTTCTGATGCGTGGGGACGAATTTTATCCGAATCCGGCCTTTCCGCAATCCCTGATAGGCACCCGCCCCGAGGCTGGTTCCGGCGATGGACGCCCGACGCCTTGCAAGACACCCAGCGGTCGCTTGACCGCCTCGGGCAGGCCTTTGGGCGTCGGCGCGTAGATCTGCTTGGACGCTTCCACCAGCAGAACGCCACCCGCAATCCGGGCTGACACCGCACGCCCGGCCCGCTCCAGCGCAGGCGACACTTTCAGCCAGAACCGTTTCTGGCTGGGCGGAGAGTAGAGCGCCGCCAGATGCCGCTCGGGCGCAAAACGGTGCTTCTTGAGCTGGCTTTCAAGCTGGCGCAGCGAATAAGGATGCCCATAGCCGAACGGCGTTACATCACGGCGCGACCACAGGCCGGAACGGTTGGGTACAACAAATAGAACCCTCCCCCCCGGTTTCATCACCCGCCAAATCTCGTCCAGCAGCCGCGCCGGATTTTCCGAGGTTTCAAGCCCGTGCAGCACCACCAGACGATCAATAAAAGCGGTTTGCAGCGGCCAGTTGGTTTCCTCGGTCAACAGCGAAATATTCGGCTGGCCATCGGGCCACGGCATCACCCCTTGCGGGGCCGGCATCAGGGAAATCACCCGGCGCGCCTCGTTCAGGAATGGCCGCAACAAGGGCGAAGCAAAGCCGAACCCCGCCACGGTCTCGCCTTTGACCGAGGGCCAGAATTCCCGCACCCGCCCGCGCACCGCCCGCTGGGCCACACGCCCCAGACGGGTGCGATAATAGAACGCTTTCAGATCGACCACATCAAGGTGCATTGCATCTGGGCCCGCAATCAAGGAAACTTCAATTCACCAACCTAGTCATCAAACAGCGAAAATGCCATGCCCCTTGATATTATTACCATCCCCTGCCTCAACGACAATTACGCCTATGCAGTGCAGGACACCGCCAGCGGCGATGTGGCGATCATTGATGCGCCGGACGCGGCCCCGATTCTGCGCGCGGTGTCGTTCAAGGGCTGGGGGCTGAACCAGATATTGCTGACCCACCACCATGACGACCATATTCAGGGGCTGGACCTCCTGCGAAAAGCGGTCGACGCGCCCGTGGTCGGGGCCAAGGCCGATATGCACCGCTTGCCGGAACTGGCGCTGGGGGTGGAAGAAGGCGACAGCTTCACGCTTGGCCATCAGGCGGTGCAGGTTTACGATGTTTCGGGCCACACCGTCGGCCATGTGGCCTATTACTTTCCCGAAAGCGACGCGCTGTTCACCGGCGACAGCCTGATGGTCATGGGCTGCGGGCGATTATTCGAGGGGGATGCGCAAATGATGTGGAACAGCTTGAGCAAGCTGATGGACCTGCCACCGGAAACCCGGATTTATTCAGGCCACGAATACACCGCCGCCAACGCCAAATTCGCCCTGTCGATCGAGCCGCAAAATAAGGCCCTGATCGAACGGGTCGACCAGATCTCCATGGCCCGCGCGCGCGGCGATGACACCATGGGGCCGACTTTGGCGCTGGAAATGCAGACCAACCCTTTCTTGCGCGCCCATCTGCCGGAAATGAAAGCCGCCATTGGTATGGAGGGGGCCGAAGACTGGCAGGTCTTCGCCGAGATCCGCAAGCGCAAGGACAATTTCTAGGCCGCAACCGCCCTTTTTTGCGCGCCCAATCGAAGCACAAACGCGCAATCGTGAAAATATTTCAGGAAAAAGGGCTTGAAGCTGCCATAATAAAACCGAAGTTTAACACTAAGCATTGCACTATGCGATGGGGTCGGGCACTTGAGCCGACTGGGTACAAGGTGGGAGGGCAGTCATATGCCATCATTTTCAAACACGCTGGAACAGGCCATTCATGCGGCCCTGGCGCACGCAAACGAACGCAAGCATGAACTGGCAACGCTGGAACATCTGCTTCTGGCTCTGGTCGATGAACCGGACGCCGCCAAGGTGATGCGCGCCTGCGGGGTTGATCTGGATATCCTTGCCAAAGCGCTCGAAATGTTCATCGACGAAGAACTGACCAGCCTTGTTTCCGATATCGACGGCTCCGAAGCCGCGCCGACCACTGCGTTTCAGCGGGTGATCCAGCGCGCCGCGATCCATGTGCAATCTTCGGGCCGCACTGAAGTTACCGGCGCCAATGTTTTGGTGGCGATATTCGCCGAACGCGAAAGCAACGCCGCATTTTTCCTGCAAGAACAGGATATGACCCGCTATGACGCGGTCAATTACATCGCCCACGGGGTCGCCAAAGACCCCAGCCATTCCGAAAACCGCCCCCTGACCGGCACCGAAGATTTCGCCGAGGGGCCCCAGGCCACCGTTGAAGGTGAGGCCAAGGAAACCGCGCTTGAAAAATATTGTGTTGATCTCAACGCCAAATCCCGCAAGGGCGAGGTTGATCCCCTAATCGGCCGCCAACACGAGGTGGACCGCTGCATTCAGGTGCTCTGTCGGCGGCGCAAAAATAACCCGCTTCTGGTGGGTGATCCCGGTGTCGGCAAAACCGCCATCGCCGAGGGCCTTGCGCGTAAAATCGTTAACGGTGAAACACCGGAAGTGCTGGCCAATTCCACCATCTTCTCGCTCGATATGGGCGCGCTCTTGGCCGGAACCCGCTATCGCGGCGATTTCGAGGAGCGCTTGAAGGCCGTGATGTCTGAGCTTGAGGATCATCCCGACGCCATCCTGTTCATCGACGAAATCCACACCATCATCGGTGCCGGGGCCACATCGGGCGGCGCGATGGACGCCTCAAACCTGCTGAAACCGGCGCTTCAGGGTGGCAAACTGCGCTGCATGGGCTCCACCACTTACAAGGAATTCCGCCAGCATTTTGAAAAAGACCGCGCCCTAGCGCGTCGGTTCCAGAAGATTGATGTCAAGGAACCCTCGGTCGAGGATTCGATCAAAATCCTCAAGGGTCTGAAACCCTATTTCGAGGAACACCACGACATCAAATACACCGCCGACGCAATCAAAACCGCGGTTGAGTTGGCCGCGCGTTATATCCATGACCGCAAACTACCCGACAAAGCGATTGACGTGATCGACGAGGCCGGGGCTGCCCAGCATCTGGTGCCTGCCGCAAAACGCCGCAAAACCATCGGTGTCAAGGAGATCGAGGCTGTTGTCGCCAAAATCGCCCGCATCCCGCCGAAAAACATCACCAAAGACGATGCCGAGGTGCTGCGCGATCTGGAAATCTCGCTGAAACGCGTGGTGTTCGGGCAAGACCCGGCCATCGAGGCTTTGTCGAGCGCCATCAAACTGTCGCGTGCTGGCCTGCGCGAGCCGGAAAAACCGATTGGCAATTATGTCTTTGCTGGCCCCACGGGCGTTGGTAAAACCGAGGTCGCCAAGCAACTGGCCGACACGCTGGGGGTTGAACTTCTGCGCTTTGACATGTCGGAATACATGGAAAAGCACGCGATTTCACGCCTGATTGGCGCGCCTCCGGGCTATGTCGGTTTCGATCAGGGTGGCCTTTTGACCGACGGCGTCGATCAGCACCCGCACTCGGTGCTGCTGCTCGATGAGATCGAAAAGGCCCATCCGGACGTTTACAACATCCTGTTGCAGGTGATGGATCACGGCAAGCTGACCGATCACAACGGCCGCACGGTGGATTTCCGCAATGTCATCCTGATTATGACCACCAATGCCGGGGCCGCCGAAATGGCGAAATCCGCCATCGGCTTTGGCCGTGACCGGCGCGAAGGCGAAGATACGGCGGCGATTGAACGCACATTTACGCCGGAATTCCGCAACCGTCTGGACGCAGTCATCAGTTTCGCGCCTTTGTCCAAAGACGTGATCCTGCAAGTGGTCGATAAATTCGTGCTGCAACTCGAAGCGCAATTGATGGATCGCAACGTGTTGATCGAATTGTCCAAACCCGCCGCAAAGTGGCTGGGCAACAAGGGTTACGATGATCGCATGGGCGCGCGCCCTCTGGCACGGGTCATTCAGGAACACATCAAGAAACCGCTGGCCGAGGAATTGCTGTTTGGCAAGCTGGCCAAGGGTGGTGTGATCAAAATCGGCCTGAAAGACGGCAAACTGGATCTTGTGATCGAGGCGCATCAAAAGCCGCGCCTGTCCGGCAGCAAGCCACCGCTACTGACTGCGGAATAGAGCGAAACCAATCTTATGAGATTCAATTGTTCACCCACCGACCCGAGGCAGCGTTTGTTCACCCGAACGCGTCCTGGTCGGTGGGTGAATTCAATTGGATTGGTTTTACTCTAGATATGCGCGCGGCCCTTGCCGCCCTTTTGATACTGGCCCCGGCTGTTGCCTCAGCCGGGCCGATTTCCCTGCAATTCCCGCTGGATTGTGATCTGGGCGAAAGCTGTTTCGTACAAAACTATATGGATCGCGATCCCGGCGCGGGCGCGCAGGATTATACCGGCGGTGGTCTGACTTACGATGGCCATAAAGGCACCGACATCCGTGTGCCCTATCGCCGCCAGATCGAGGGCGCGGGCGTCACGGTTTTCGCTTCGGCCAGCGGCACCGTGCTTGGCACCCGCAATACAATGGCCGACATCGCCCAAGGGGATACCGATGCGCCAGATGTGTCCGCGCGTGAGTGCGGCAACGGGGTTTTGATCGACCTCGGTGACGGTTGGCGCACCCAATATTGCCATATGCGCAAAGGCTCGATCACCGTCAAAACCGGCGACTTAGTCACACAAGGTCAAACCCTCGGCCTGATCGGTCTCAGCGGCATGACCGAGTTTCCCCATGTGCACATTCAGATCACCAAGGACGATAAACTGGTCGACCCGTTTGGCCCTGAGCGGCTATGGGCCAAGCCGCGCCCCTATCAGCCCGGCGGGTTTCTGGGCGCGGGGTTTTCCGACACCGCGCTGAATTACAGCCGGATCAAGCAAGGCCCGCGCCAGCTAGATCGCCTGCCCACAGATGCCGCCGCGATTGTCGTCTGGGGGCTGTTTTATGGCCTGCGCAAGGGCGACCGGATAAAGATTTCGATCACTAATCCAGATGGTACGCACCTGTTGCAGCAAAGTTTCGAGATCAGCCGCAACCGCGCCTCGGCCTATCGGCTGGCGGGCAAACGCCTAAGCAAAACCCAATGGCCTGCGGGAAGTTATGGCGCAGAAATCAAACTGATCCGCGACGGGAAACCCCTGTCAACGCGCGCGCTGACAATTCAGATTTTCGATTAGGCACCAGAATAATTTTACCAAAAATTATTCTCGCTTAAAATCTTTCGAGAACGATTTTCCTGTTTAACGCCCTGCCTCACCTCTCGGTGAATTTCAACTCGATCCGCCGGTTCTGCGCCCGTGCCGCGCGGGTATTGGCAGTGTTCACCGGCTGGAATTCACCAAAACCGTTGGCCGCAAGCCGGTTGGGTGGAACCCCCAGATTGGCGATCATATAGCGCACCACGGACAGGGCGCGCGCCTGTGACAATTCCCAATTATCCTTGAATTCACCAGTTCCACGCAGCGGTACATTATCGGTGTGACCGTCAACCCGCAGGATCCAATCGATATCGTCCGGGATCTGGTCGGCCACATCCAGAATGAGCCGCGCCACTTTGGCAATTTGCGCCTCGCCTTCGTGCGACAGGGTGGCCGAGCCTGCCGGAAACAGCACCTCGGAGGCAAATACGAACCGGTCGCCATCAATCCGCACACCTTCGCGGTTGCCCAGCAATTCGCGCATCTGGCCAAAGAATTCCGATTTGAATTTCTCGAGGTTCTTGGTTTCCGCTTCCAGACGCTTGCGCTCGGCCGCTTCCAGATCGGCGCGTTTGCGTTGTTCCTCGGCCAAGCGTTTCTGTTCCGCTGCCACCCGCGCCAAGGCGGTGTTCAGATTGGCCCCCAGCGATTGGATTTCCACCTGCGCTTCGGCATCCTTCTCGTTGGCGATATCAAGCAGCGCCTGAAGCGCGTTCAACTGTTTGCGCACAACGGCGGTTTGCTGGTTCAACAGGGCGAGTTCACGTTCGGCCTTGGCTGATCTGGCAACCTCGTCGCGCAACTTTTCATTGGCCTGCGCCAGCAAAATTCGCCGCTGTTCGGCTTTGCTCAGGATCGCGCTGGTGTCTTTTTCCGCCGCCAGTTTTGCCGCCAAAGCCTGCGCCAGTTGCGCCTTCAAGGCATCGGAACCCGAGGTTGCAACCTTTTCAGCCTGCAACTTGGCCGCCAAAGCCGCCGCCAGCCGCGCCTCAAGCTGGGCCTGGGTCACATCCGCCGCACGTTCTGACGCCGCCTTCGCCGCCAATGCCTCGGCCAGCCGTTTTTCCAGCGCCTCGCGCGTGCTGGCGGCGTTGGCCAGGGCGGTGTCACGCGCATCCCCCGTATCTTCAAGCTGGGCAATGACGCTGGCAAGGCGCGCATCCAGATCGGCCTTTTCGCCTTCGATTTCCACCAAACGGCCGGTCAGGCTGGTTTTTTCCGCCTCAAGCGCGGCAATCAAATCAATCAGCCGGTCGCGGTCGGTTTTGATCGCCGCGATTTCGGCTGCCGCATCGGTATTGGCCTTGTTTGCGTTATCCTGCGCCAGCAATGCGGCTTGCAACAGGCTGTCGAGCTCGCCCTTGGCCACATCCGCCGCTGCCAGCAAGGTCAGCGTATCCTCGGCCTGTTGGCGCTGTTCTTCCAGCGCCAGCGTCATCGCCGTCAGTTCCGCATTGGCGCTTTCCAGCTTCTTACGCAAGGCTTCGGCAGCCGCCGCCTCGACCAGTCGGGTTTTCTCTTCTTCGCTCAAGGCCGCTTCGGTATCCGCCAGCCGTTTTTGCAAGGCCAAAGCCGCTGCCTGTTCTGCCAGTCGCGCCTGCTCTTCGACGCTTAAATTCTGTTGCGAGGCCGCAAGTTCGGCCCGCAATTCCGCCACCGCCGCCTCAACCGCCAAGCGTTCCTTTTGCGAGGTGCTGAGGCCTTCTTCCAGCACATCAAGGCGCGCCTGCAATTCGGCACTGGTGGCCAGTTCGGCCTGATGCGCCGCCTGACTATCCGCCAGATCCGCCGCCATTTTCGCCAGTTGAACCTCAAGATCACTAAGGTTGGTTTCGCTTGATCCCAGATTGCGCCGCGTATCATCAAGCGAGGCAAGTGCCGCCGCTAAAGATGTCTCGCGCGTCGCCAATGATGCCTGGGTCTGCGCAATCAACGCCTCCAATGCTTCGCGTTTTGCCGCCGCCAGCCGCGCCGCCTCAACCCCCAGATCAATCTCGTCACGCGCGCTGGCCAACGCCAGCGATAGCGCCTCTTTCTCGGTAACGACGCGCAGGTTTTCCGCCTCGGCCTCGGAAATCCGCGCCACCAGCGTGGCGTTTTCCTCGGCCCCCGCCGCCAAATTCTCTTCAAGTCCGGCCTTGTCGAGCCGCAATTGCGACCGCTCCGCCAGCAACGAGGCCACCTGCGCCTCAAACGAGGATACTTGCGTTTCAAATTCGCCAATCGTCGCCGCCTGATTTTTCGTCTGCTGCGAAAGCGTCGCAATCAAAGCCGCTTGAATTTCCGCCTGCGTGCGTTCATCGACCAATTCGCCGGTCAATGTGTCGACCTCGGTTTCCAGCCCGTCGGATTTCTGCTGTTCCAGCCCCAAAGCCTCGGCCAGCGAGGCCACCTGCTGGCTGAGGTAATTCAACTGGGTGTCCTGGCTTGAAATGGTTTCGCGCAGCACGAATTGCACGATCATGAAGATCGTCAGCACGAACATCAGCACCAGCAACAGCGCCGTCATCGCATCGACAAAGCCCGGCCAGATACTGGCGCTCACCTGATCCCCTGATCGCCTGATCCGGGCCATGGCCTAGCGTCCCCGGTTCGGCGCGGCTTGCGGTTGCACCGGGGGTTTGCGGCTTTGGCTGCGCACGGCTTTGGTCAGGGCCGCAATATCGGCGCGCAGTTCGGCCACAGTATCTTGGCGGCCGGCCGACATTTCTTCAAGGATGCGCAAAAGCTGCACGTCAATCGAACGCAGGCGCATACGGCTTTCCGCGTCCACCGGCGCTTCTTCGACGTCTTCGTCTTCTTTCAGCATGGCGGCGGCGATGGCCTCTTGGCCGTCGGCGATGCGCATAAGCAGGGCGTTTTGTTCGGCAATCGCCTGCTGCATCGCCTTGTCAGGCTGACCACCGCCCAAGCGTTCGCCTAAACTGGTCAAAGCCGCGCTTAGCCCCGCCAACCGCTCGCCAGTTTCGGCCTGCGTCGCCTCGCCCTGAATGAAAGTCTGGTGTAAAGCCTCGACACTTTCGGCCATGCGGTGAAACGCCACGTCGCTGGCGCTGGTATCATAGGAAACACCGCCGCCTTCGCCATCGCCGGCGGAATATCCCACCTGGGTCATGGTCGAAAGCCATTCTTCCAATTCGCGGTAAAACCGGTTCTGGCTGTTGCCGGAGAACAGATCGAGCAGGCCCACCACCAGCGAGCCAGCAAGGCCCAGCAACGAGGATGAAAACGCCGTGCCCATGCCGCCAAGCTGTTTTTCAAGGCCGGTCATCAGGCGGCCAAACACCAGCCCCGGATCCTCGCCCTCGGTCGGGGCCAGCGAGCGGATGGTATCCACCACCGCCGGAACCGTGGTCGCAAGACCGTAAAACGTACCCAACAGGCCAAGGAAAATCAGAAGGCTGATGATATAGCGGGTGATCTCGCGGGATTCATCAAGCCGGGTTGCAAGCGTGTCCAGCAACGAGCGTGACGAGGATGCGCTAAGCTGCGTATGGGCGCGGCGCGATTTCAGCAGGGTCGCCAGCGAGGTCAGCAGGCGCGGTGCACCGACAAATTCATGCCCGACCCGATCCAGCGCGAAACCCTTGATCCAGCTAACCGAAAACATCAGCCCGAACACCTGCCAGAAGCACGAGAACACCCCGATGCCGAATACCATCAGGATAAAGCCGTTCAGATACGGGTTGGCGCTGACAATTTCGAAAAACGGCACATAGGAAATCCACGCGCCGGTGCCCACCAGCCCGGCCAGCACCGTCATCGTCAAAATCTGGCGAATAGGCTGGGAAAACTGCGGTTCCGCGTTTTGAGTGTCTGGCTTGAGCATCCGTGCCGCCTGTGCTGCCTGTTTGTATTGTTTGGCTTATCTGGCGGGACAATACTTATCTTGCCCCGTTCTGCCAATATTCATCTTCAAGCCTAGCTAAAAACCCCTTACAAGGGTTGAACAAGTGGCATAATCGCACAGTTATAGTGGTATTGTTTACAATTCAAAGCCAACCGGAGGCAAAATGGACATTTTAGCAGAACTGGGATCAGTGGGCGTTGCCGCCCTTTTGATTCTGATATTCGCCGCCATCCTGATTTACATGATGGTCAAATCCGTGCCGCAAGGCGAGGAATGGACGGTCGAGCGCTTTGGCCGCTACACCAAAACCCTGAAACCGGGCCTGCGCTTTTTAATCCCGGTGATGGACAAGGTCGGTGTGCGCATCAACATGATGGAAACCGTGCTCGATATTCCCAGCCAGGAGGTCATCACCAAAGACAACGCCATGGTCGCCGCCGATGCGATTGCTTTTTATCAGGTGGTGGATGCGGCCCAGGCCGCGTACGAGGTGCGCGATCTGACCCGGGCGCTGTCCACCTTGACCATGACCAATATCCGCTCGGTGCTTGGCTCGATGGATCTGGATGAAAGCCTTTCCAACCGGAGCCAGATCAATTCGCGCCTGCTTGATGTGATTGACGGGGCGTCAAACCCGTGGGGGGTAAAAGTCACACGGGTCGAGATCAAGGACCTTGCCCCGCCGCCCGATATCAGCGAGGCCATGGCCCGCCAGATGAAGGCCGAACGCACCAAGCGGGCGGATATTCTGCAGGCCGAGGGCCACAAACAGGCGGCAATCCTGAAGGCCGAAGGCGAGCGCGAGGCGCAAATCCGCGAGGCCGAAGGCCGCAAGGAAGCGGCGTTTCTCGATGCCATAGCGCGTGAACGCCAAGCCGAGGCCGAGGCCAAAGCCACCCAGATGGTGTCCGAAGCCATCGCCAAGGGTGATATTCAGGCGATCAACTATTTCGTGGCGCAAAAATACACCGAGGCCCTGCGTGATATCGCCTCGGCACCCAACACCAAAACCGTGATGCTGCCGCTGGAAGCCACCGGGCTGATCGGCTCGATTTCGGGCGTGGCGGAGATCGCCAGATCGGTGCTGGACAATTCAGCCGACAAGGCAAAAGGAAAATAGCATGGATATTTTCCCGTTCCTTGAAAATATCTCGCCCTGGTGGTGGGTGGCTTTCGGCATCGGTCTTGGCGCGCTGGAAATGGCGACGATGTCGTTTTTCCTGATCTGGCCCGGTCTGGCCGCGCTTGGCGTCGCCCTGCTGCTGGGCATGGCACCCGCCCTGTCCGGCAACGCCCAGATCACGGTGTTTGCCATCGGGTCAATCGCGCTGACCTTCGCCGGACGCAGTCTTTTGCACCGATATGGTGATGGCGACGGGGCGGATGGCAAGCTGAACTCGCGCGCCAACCTGATGATTGGCCGTCACGCCAAGGTGCTGGATTTCGCCGGTCCCGAAGGCAATGTCACCATCGACGGCATCCGCTGGCGCGCCCGCTGGCCTGCCGGTGTCACCACCAAATCAGGCGAAACCGTAAAGGTTACGGGGGCCGAGGGCATGACCCTGCTGATCGGCTGAATTGCATGGTTATTTCGGGGCTGGTGACATCAGCCCCGAAGTGACCTCACCCGCGCCTCAAGCCAGTTCAAATCCTCATCCTCAATCCCCAACTCGCGCAGATGCGCCGCCGTGTTGTAAAGATATTCGTCATTCGGCCCGCGCCCGCCCACCGCTGTGGCAATGATACCTGCTTGTTCCTCGAGTGCTAGGCCACCGCAATATTGTGCGTGAACTTCGTCGATCACATAACACACCGCTTGAACCGCACGCCCGTCGCGCAGGGTGATGTCGTGGGTTTGCTCCAAATAGGCTGATGAAATCAACTCGCGTTCGCGCAGATATTCAATCGTGTCCTGCGCCCGCGCGGGTGCCACGAAGAATGCCACCCCGTCACAGCTTGCCCCGACCGCGCGATCCAGCGCCAACACCAGCCCCGGTTCAGCCTCGGTGCCGCGATGATGGATCGAGCGCATACAGAATGAGCGTGAAAACCCGCCCAAGCGCGCGATGTGACGCTCGGCAAACTCAAACCCCGGCTGCCACACCAGCGAGCCGTATCCAAATACCCAAATTCCGTTTTGCATCATGCCCTCTGGTTCCTGCGCCGCTCGGTCTATAAACCCTGCAGCACAAAGACAAAAGGATTCGGACACTTGCGTAAGATGATTGTTGCCCTGTTGATCGGTGCCGCCTTGTGGTCGGGTTATTGGTATGTGGGCAAAACCGCCAAGTTTGAAGTTCTAAGCGCATGGCTTGAAAACCGTCGCGCGGCGGGCTGGGTTGCGGAATATACCGATTTCCGCGTCGTTGGCTATCCCAACCGCTTTGACAGCCGGTTCAGGGATCTGAACCTGCGCTCACCAAAAACCGGCATCGGCTGGCAAGCGCCCTTGTTCAATATTCTGGCCCTTTCTTACAAACCCAACCACATCATCGCCGCCTTCGCCAACACCCAGACCATCAGCTTTGCGCGCGAGGATGTCACCGTTGACAGCAGCAAAATGATGGCCTCGGTGGTGTTTGAGCCTGACACCAAACTGGCCGTGGATCGTATCCGCCTGCTGGCCGAGGATCTGGCCCTGACCAGCACCAATGGCTGGCGCGCCAAGGCCGACAGCCTCGCCTTTTCCACCCGACGCAACCCAGGCGTCGACTTTGGCCATGACGCGCTGTTTGACGCCACCAACGTCACCCCGACCGAAGCGTTTCGCGCGGGCCTTGACCCCAAGGGCCGCCTGCCCGCCACCATCGACAAACTGCTGCTGGACGTGACCCTTGGCTTCACCGCCCCCTGGGACCGGATCGCGATTGAAGAAGGCTTGCCGCTTGTGACCGGCATCAAGGTCAACCGTATGAATATGGGCTGGGGCACGCTTGGCCTGTCGGCAATTGGTGATCTGGATGTCGCGCCGGACGGGCAAGTCACCGGCCGCCTGAGCCTGTCGATCCAGAACTGGCGCGAAGTGCTTGATCTGGTCGTCACATCCGGCCTGCTGGATCAATCCATGGCCGACACTATCGGGCGTGGCCTTGAGTTGTTGACCCTCGGCTCGGACGACCCCACCCGCCTGTCCGTGCCGTTGATCCTTGAGGGCGGACGCATGTCACTGGGGCCAATCCCGCTGGGCTTTGCGCCACGGTTTATTCGTTAGAATCTACCCCTGCGGCCCGCTGGCGGTGCAGATTTTCTGGCGTACATTCAGGCGACTACAGGCGCGTTTTGCCCGTGCCTCGCTCATGCCGACGAAATTCGCCTGATACTTTCCGCCCCGCGCCACAACCTTGCGTAAAGCCCCGTCAAGCGAGCTGAAATCCTTGAGCGCCGTGCGCAGCAACAGCTTTTCCGCCGCGCTGCGGCTGTTATAAGCCCCCAGATTGATCGCCCAAAGCGCGTCGCCGGATGATGTCGACATACGCGTCACCACCCTTGTGCCATCGTCGCGCGGCTCGGGGCGCGGGCTGGTGATATCGGCGGTTTGGCTGTCAGTGGTTTTGGGTTTCGCCTGCTTGTTTGCCTCGGCCACGGCCTGACCAATGGCGATGGTCAATTGCTTGATCTCGTCAGGACTGCGCCACGCGCGCACCGGCGGGCGCGGGCTTTTCCTGACGGCAGACGCAACCATTCGGATGGTTTTCGGTTTGAACTTTTTCGGCCCGCTATAGCTGGGCAATGGGGGTTTGATGACCGCCACCCGGCTTGGCACCCGTTTGAAACCCAGATCCAGAAGCTCGGCCACCTTGGCGTTGCGCGTGGCGGTGGAGCGCCCGCCAAACACCGTGGCAATAATCCGCTTTTGCCCCCGCTGGGCCGAAGCCACCAGATTGAACCCTGCTGCCTGGGTATAGCCGGTCTTGATACCGTCAGCCCCCTTATAAGAGGCCAGAAACTTGCGGTTGGTATGGCGCACCATCTTGCCACCAGCATTGGCCTTCTGGCGTGAAAACAGGTTGTAATATTGCGGATAGTCGTAAAACAGCCGCCGCCCCAGCGTCGTCATATCACGCGCGGTCGACATATGGCCGGCCTCGGTCAGACCATGGGCGTTCTTGAATGTGGTGCGGGTCATGCCAAGCGCCTTGGCGGTTTTGTTCATGCGCCGCGCAAACGCCGCCTCGCTGCCAGAGATCGCCTCGGCCAATGCCGTCGCCGCATCATTGGCGGATTTCACCGCTGCGGCGCGGATCAGATAGCGGATGGCAATGCGCTGACCGGGTTTGAGGCCCAGTTTCGACGGCGGCTCGGCCGCAGCGCGCTTTGAAATGCTGACTTTGGTGTCCAGCGTGATTTCACCGGCGCGGATTGCCTCGAACACCACATAAAGCGTCATCATTTTGGTCAGCGAGGCCGGGTGCAGCCGGGTATCGGCATTGCGGGCATAGATCACTTCGCCGCTGCGCGCGTCAATCACCATGGCCGCATAAGGCGCCGCCATCACTGACGTGCCGATAAAAAATAGCATCACCGCAAGGAAAACCCTGCTGATAATCTGCCTGTACACCGGTTGCTCCGACGTTGTTTGCTGCCTCAAGATCCACTTTGTGTGAATTCTTTTGTTAGCTGCACGCTAAACGACAAAAGCGGCGAAAAAAAGCCCCTTTTTCAGAGGATTAGAAAGTTTTTACAGATTGGCTCCCCACCCATTAACAAAAGATTAACCTCAATCCTGGAAACTTGCGGGCAAGTGACTAATTCCCTTTTTGTCAGGCTTGGCGTATATTACACGCCTTCACGAGGATATTTCGGAGGGATCGGGTGAAACCGGTGACAATCACAGCTTCCAAGAACGACGGCGACGATGGGGAAACCACCGTCGTTACCAAAACGCGGACCGTCACCAAGCGGCCTCCGCTTTATAAGGTGTTGTTATTGAACGATGATTACACCCCCATGGATTTCGTCGTCTATGTGCTGGAACGGTTCTTCGGGATTTCCAACCAGCAGGCTACCGACATCATGCTGACGGTCCACAACAAGGGAATCGCTGTGGTCGGGGTGTTCTCGTTTGAAATCGCCGAGACAAAGGTGGCCCAAGTGATGGAACTGGCCCAACGCAACCAGCACCCGCTGCAATGCACGATGGAGAAAGAATAAGGCCGCGCGCCTTGTTCGGACCAAATGGCCGCAAGACTGGACATCGCCCTAAATCAAGCCGGGCTAAAGCTGCCCGAGGATGGCCAGATCGCGGTTTTTCGCGCCGATGCGGGTGTGGATTATACCGCCCTGCCCGTAGAGCGCACTTTGATGGTCAACTCGGATCATGTGCAGTTTGATCGTCTGAATGCGCTGGGATTTCGTGTGGCCGAGCTTGCCGAGGGTGATTATGCGGCGGCACTGGTTCAGATCACCCGCTCCAAGGCCGAAACCCTTGCGCTGATCGCAAATGCGCTGGAAGTGACGGCGGTTGGCGGGGTTGTGATTGTCGATGGGGCCAAGACGAGCGGTATCGAATCCGTTCTGAAGCAGTGCAAGGCGCGCCTGCCAATTGGCGGCGTGGTTGCAAAATCCCACGGCAAGCTGTTCTGGATGATACGCCCGCAGGTTTTGCCTGAAGATGTCGTGAACTTGCAAAATGCGTTGGCACTGACCACCAACAAAGACGGCTTTCTGACAGCGGCTGGCATGTTTTCACCGGCCCATGTGGACCACGGTTCGGCCCTGCTTGCAGCGCATTTTGATGGCCGGATCAAGGGCCGCGTGGCCGATCTGGGCGCGGGCTGGGGCTGGCTTGCGGTGCAGGCGTTGAGCGCGGGCGACATTGGCGCGATTGATCTGTTTGAGGCCGAAAAAACCGCGCTGAATGCGGCGGCAGCCAATATCAGTGACCCGCGCGCGCACATTCATTGGCAGGATGTGCGCAGCCTGAAATCTGCCACCCCCTATGACCACGTCATCTGTAACCCGCCGTTCCATCAGGGGCGCGCGGCGGAACCCGCCATCGGTGTTGATTTCATCCGCAAAGCGGCGGAAATTCTGAAGCCCAACGGCATGTTATGGCTGGTTGCCAACCGGCAATTGCCTTACGAGGCAGCGCTGGATCAGAACTTCAGCCATTGGAAATATCTTGAAAAAACCAGCGCTTTCAAGGCGATCCTCGCCAGTAAACCCCGTTCACCCTCGGCCCGTACCAAATGGGCCGGGGGCACGAAACATCGTTAGAGTCAGGAGGGCCACATGTCCTTTTCCATAGCAGGCAAAACCGCCATTGTAACAGGCGCCGCGAACGGCGTGGGTTTGGCGATTGCGCGCCATTTCGTGACACAGGGGGCGCATGTGATGTTCGCCGACATGGACGAAGATAAACTGGCAACCGAGGTTGACTCCATTTCGACCGAGGACAATCAGGCACGGTATTTTGCCGGCGATCTGCGCCAGAAGCTGACGCTTGCTAACCTTTTGTCAGCCACGATTGATGAATTTGACCGGGTCGATATTCTGGTCAATGCCAGCCGTCAGGTGCTGCGCTCGGACCCGCTGAATGCTGATGATGATGCGTTCGCCACCCTGATGGATCAAAACGTGGTCGCCAGTCTGCGCCTGTCGCAGATCATCGCCAAACGCATGATAAAACAGGCCGAAGATGACGAGGATAGCGATGAAAATATCGGCTCGATCGTCAATCTGACCTCGATCGC
>JAADIC010000111.1 GCA_013151535.1 Alphaproteobacteria bacterium
ATGCTGTTTCACCGCGAACTGAGCGAGGCGCAAAACGTCTGCCCGAGCTGCAACCACCACATGCACATTAATCCGCGCGAACGGTTTGGGCACCTGTTCGATGGCGGCCTGTTTGCCGAAATAGACGTGCCAAAACCCGTGGCCGACCCACTGGGGTTTCGGGATCAAAAGAAATATCCCGACCGGATGAAAACCGCGCAAAAGACCACCGGCGAAGTCGATGCAATGCTGTTGGTCGAAGGCGAGGTTCTGCGCACGCCCTTCGTGGCTGCCGGGCAGAATTTCAAATTCATGGGTGGCTCCATGGGCATGCATGTGGGCAACGCGATCATCGCTGGTGCCGAGCGCGCGATTGCCAAGAAATGCCCGTTCGTGATCTTTACGGCTGCCGGTGGCGCGCGCATGCAAGAAGGCATCCTGTCCCTGATGCAAATGCCGCGCACGACCGTTGCGGTGCAGATGCTGAAAGAGGCAGGATTGCCCTTCATCGTGGTCCTGACCAACCCGACAACCGGCGGCGTGACCGCCAGTTACGCCATGCTGGGGGACGTGCATATCGCTGAACCCAACGCGCTGATCGGTTTTGCCGGGGCGCGAGTGATCGAACAAACCATCCGCGAAAAGCTGCCCGAAGGGTTCCAGCGTTCGGAATACCTACTGGATCACGGCATGCTTGATCTGGTGTCGGATCGCAAAGATATCCGCGAGGCGTTGGTGACGATCTGCCGGATGCTGATGCGTCAAAGCCCCGCGATCAAAGGCGATTTGCCCAGTCCTGAAGCGGGGGAAGCCGATCAATCCGCGCTTCCGGCCCCAACCGGGTGAGCGCGCAAAATTCGGACATCATCCTTGAGCGGTTGATGTCGCTTCATCCCAAAATCATCGACCTGATCCTTAATCGCGTTCACCGCCTGCTCGCGGCTTTGGACCATCCCGAACTAAAGCTGCCACCGGTGATCCATCTGGCGGGCACCAACGGCAAAGGCTCGACCCAAGCGATGATTCGCGCCGGGCTTGAGGCGGCGGGCAAGTCGGTTCACGCCTATACCTCGCCGCATCTGGCGCGGTTTCACGAACGCATCCGGGTGGCTGGCAAGCTGATTTCCGAGGACGCGCTTAGCGCCATTCTAGAAGAATGCGAAACCGCCAATCAAGGTGCTGCGATCACCTATTTCGAGATCACCACCTGCGCCGGGTTTCTGGCTTTTTCCCGCACGCCTGCCGATTACTGCCTGCTGGAAACCGGCCTTGGCGGGCGGCTGGATGCAACCAATGTGATCGAGCGGCCCAAGCTGACCATCATCACCCCTATTTCCATCGACCATCAGCAGTTTCTGGGCGAAACGCTGGCGGAAATTGCCGCAGAGAAAGCCGGAATTCTCAAGCGCGGCGTTGCCTGCATCGTTGGCCCGCAACCGGATGAGGCGCTAGATGTGATCGAAGCCCGCGCCGCGCGCCTTGGCGCGCCGCTTTTGGTCTACGGCCAGCACTGGCATGTCAGCGAGGAACGCGGGCGGATGACCTATCAGGATGATAACGGCCTCCTGGACCTGCCCCTGCCCAACCTGATCGGGGCGCATCAGGTGCATAATGCCGGGGCCGCGATTGCTGCTTTGCGGTATCTGGGCCTTGATGGGCCTGCAATTGAAGCCGCCATCACTCACGCCGAGTGGCTGGCCCGTATGCAACACCTGCGCAAAGGGCCGCTGATTGACGCCGCGCCGGCGGCCGAACTTTGGCTGGATGGTGGCCATAACGAAGCGGCGGGCGAGGCCTTGGCCGAGGCCCTGACCCGCCTGCCAAAACGCCCGCTCCATATCATTTGTGGCATGTTGAAAACCAAGAATATCGCGGACTATCTGCGCCCGCTTGCAGGCATGGCCGACAGTTTTCAGGGTGTCAGTATTCCCGGTGAAACGGCAACGCTTCCGGCTCTCAAAACCGTGGCTGCCGCCCTTGCGCAGGGCTTTCAGGCAAGCGAGGCACCGAATGTGGAACAGGCTGTGGCAAACGTGGCCGCCAAGTGCCCGCACGCCCGGATTTTGATTTGCGGGTCGCTCTATCTGGCAGGTGATGTGTTGCGCTCGAACGGATAGAAGATGCCGCGACACCTTCAAAGCGCGATTTGATCCAGCGCCGGATCGCCGCAAGACCGCGATGGGCCGAAACGCTGCGAATGCGGTTACCGCGAGCGATATAATGGACATAGTCAATCGAGCCGCCGGGCAGAGTTTTGATTTCGGTTTCATGGGTCATTTGAGTGGTTCCTTTGCTGAAGTTCTGACATCAACATGCCTGACATGTGGCCGCCGTGCTTGAAGAAGACCTTTAGAAACCCTTCTGAAAATCGTGATTTAGCCGCAAAACCCTTGAGAACACGCCGTAAAAGGGGTTCATTGGCCCATGCGCTATTCCTTTGCCAATTGTATTCTGAATTCTGACAACCACCAATTGACGCGGGATGGCCATGAAATCCCGATAGAACCGCAAGTTTTTGATCTGTTGCACTTGCTCGTGACCAATGCCGGCCAGTTAATCACCAAGGACCTGATGATGGAAACCGTCTGGCAAGGGCGCATCGTTTCCGAGGCCACCGTCAGCGCCAGAATTAACGCCGCACGCAAGGCTGTTGGCGATAACGGTAAAGATCAGGCGATCATTAAAACGGTTTCGCGGCGTGGACTTAAACTGGTGGTGTCGGTTGATGCGGATGGCAAAAGCCCTGAACCGAATGTGCAAAAGCCCGCGCGCCAAACGATAAAATACACGACCTCAAAGGATGGCACCGCGATTGCCTATGCGACATCCGGCTCGGGTCCGCCTTTGCTGCGGGCGGGTCATAACCTTACTCACCTTGAACTTGACTGGGCCAGCAATATTTGGCCCCCCCTTTGTTTAACGCGCTGGGCGAAAACCACACGCTTATCAGGTTTGACATTCGCGGGACGGGACTTTCGGACGCAAACCTTAAAGGCAAAAACATTCAACACTATGTGGATGACCTTGCCTCGGTTGCGGATGCCTGCGGGCTGGACAGATTTCCAATCCTGACTTCTTTGCAAAACACGCCGGTTGCGTTGAAATATGTCGCACAAAACCCGCATCGCGTCAGTAAACTGGTCATACAGAACGGATATTGTACTGGGCGTGCCTTGCGTGGAAATGGAGATTCAGACCCTGAAAATGATCCGGTAATTTCACTGGCCAAAAGCGGGTGGGGCAAGGTGAATAACGGGTTCATGCGGGCCTGGTTGTCTTTGATTAACCCGAGCGCCAGTTACGAGGAATCCTCGGAACTGATTGAATTGCTCGC
>JAADIC010000005.1 GCA_013151535.1 Alphaproteobacteria bacterium
CAATGAAAAGCATCTCCAACGAAACCACGTTTCTTGAGGACACCTCCAGCCTGTCAACGCTTGACGGCCATATCTGGCGATTGTCGGAAAAGGTCGCCGACCGCGCCAAGGCCAAGGGCATCACCGGCCGGATTGTGACCCTGAAGCTGAAACAGGCGAACCACCAAAGCCTAAGCCGTCGCGTCACCCTGCCCGACCCGACCCAGATGGCCGACCGCATCTATTCCACCGCGCGCCAGTTACTGGAAAGCGTCATCGACAAAGGCCCGTTTCGGCTGATCGGGGTTGGCATCAGCCAACTTGAAAACCTGGAAGCAGCCGACAGCTTTGGTGACCTGCTGGACCCCGAGGCCCGCCAACGCGAAAAGGCCGAGCGGGTTTCTGACGATATCCGCCGCAAATTTGGCGAAGCCGCCATTCTAAAAGGCCGCTCGTTGCGCTAGAGCCTCGTCCGCTATACCTGTCAATCGCGCGCCGAACATCACCGGATGGGTGATTTCAGCGGCCTGTTAAAGAAGGCTTTAGGCATCAAACGACGCAACCCAGTTTTCAATCAGCTTTTGCTGTAATTTCTTGGCGCGTTTGTTCCAACTGCGTGCGCCTTTGGGCCGTTCCCGATCCGCCTTGGAAATCTTTGCCCGGATATTCATATCCGCTGAAAATACCGCGAAAACCAGGCGGCCCTTTTTTGGCGTTTCGACATATCCCGACAGGCACGAGACAAAATTCAACGTACCGGTTTTCGCCGTCACCTTGATCGGGCTGTTCTTGATCTTCTTACCCTTTTCATCCCGCAACTCGATGTCTTTCATCAGTCCGCGCATCGGGCCGTCCCAGCCCTGCTTGAAAAGAACCCTGCGCATGTCGCTGGCCGACAGGCGGTTGGCCGCGCCCAGGCCCGAATGATCGACAAATTTCGCCTGTTTGGTGCCGTAACCGGATTGAAGCCACCCGGTCATAACGCGCGCCGACGCCCTGAGCTTGGCCGGTTTCGCGCCCCTCGCCTGTGTGGCGGTCACGCCAACCGCTTCCGCCGTCAGGTTGGTGGAATGCTTCATCATCCGTTGCAGAACCACATCCAGACGCTCGCTTTGCCAGTTCGCCAGCACCGTACCTTTCGGCATGATCCGCGCCGCTTTGAAGGTGGGAAGCTGGATGCCGAAAGACCGCGCGATGGTGTTGAAAACCTCGGCTGCGTAAAATTCGGGGCGGCGCACGGGCAACCAACGGCCGCCCTTCTTGCCAAGCGCCTTTTTGGCAACGGTCCATTTGTCAGACTTCAAGGTCGAGGTAAGCGCGAAGGTGGGCGACTTGCGGTCAACCACCCTGATGCTGCTCATGGCCACACGCGGGCGGAACTTGATCGCGCGGGCCTCCATGGTCGTCGTGTAACCGTTCGAGGTTCCGTTCGCCTCGCGCTTCCACTGAAAGAAAACGCGGTTGAAATTCAGGTTCAGCCCCGACAGCGACGGATTATAGCCAAGGTAATCCGGCTGGCTTGGGTCAATCGACTTTTGATACGGCAGCGCGCCGGAATGCACATAGGCCTTGCCGGTGATTTCGCGCACACCTTTTTCTTTCAACAGGCGCGCAAGCTCCCCCAAACCATCACTGTCCAGCGTCGGATCGCCACCTCCGACAAGGTAAAGATCACCCTTGATCGCGCCGTTTTCAATCGGTCCGGTGGCAACCAGTTGCGTGGCAAAACGATAATCCCGGCCAAGCGTGTCCAGCCCGTAAAGTGTCGTAACCACCTTGGTGACGCTGGCCGGGGGAAACGCCATTTCGGGATTATGCGCGCCCAATATCTTGCCGCTGGCCGCATCCGCGACGATGAACCCGATTTCACCGGAAAGTTTTGCCTCGGCCAGTATCTGTTCAACCCCGCGCGCGGGCTGCTGACCCAAGGTCGTTTTGCGCGGCTTGGGGCGGGGCGATTTCTTCGGTGGGCCGGCAAGAACCGGCACACCGATTGCACTGCTCGCCACCCCCATCATCAAACCCGCCAGCACCTGTCGGCGGTTCATCAAACCTTTTTTATCACGCAACAAAATCAAATACCTCTAACGAACCCATTCGCCTCTACCTCTAATTTGGGTGGAGGATATATCAACCGTCGGTCCCGTCACCATCGCCCAACAAGGCGCTTTGTGATGCACCAAAGCCGCAGATTGCCCCGCTGGCAGGCGATATGGCGCATAGCTGCGCGCTGCGGGCGACAATCCGGCGCGCACCACCTGCCCCGGGCGCGCCAGAACACCAACGGGAACCGAGGCAAGAATACCCCGCCAATCCTCCCAGCGATGGAACTCAGCCAGATTATCCGCCCCCATCAGCCAGACAAAGCGCACACCCGGATAAAGCGGCAACAACCGCGCCAGCGTTTGCGCCGTATACCGCGTGCCAAAACGCGCCTCGATATCCGTGGCGGCAATGCGCGGGTGATCCACAATCGCGCGACAAGCCGCCATCCGACGCGCAAAATCCGCCGGACCGTCCACCTTCAGCGGATTGCCCGGCGACACCAGCCACCACACCCGATCCAACCCGAACCGCCTGAGCGCCTGACGCGAAATATGCATATGCCCTGCATGGGGCGGATCAAACGATCCCCCCAGAAGGCCGATGGTCTGGCCCTGTGTGGCATGTGGCAAATTATGGCGCATAACTATCCCCGCGAAACCCGACTACATTGAACGCACGGCGCAAACTGTCAAGAACCGCTTGGGCCAACTTGCGCTGGAGATTGAGACGGATTAAGACCGCCCAAGCATCTTTCCAAACGGGGTTATCATGGCATCTTACCAATACGTCTATCACATGCAGGGGGTTTCCAAAACCTATCCCGGCGGCAAGAAATGCTTTGATTTGAAAACATCCACCTCAGCTTCCTGCCCGGTGTGAAAATCGGTGTTGTCGGCGTCAACGGTTCCGGCAAATCCACCCTGATGAAGATCATGGCGGGGCTGGACACTGAATTCACTGGCGAGGCGTGGTGCGCTGAGGGTGCGCGCGTTGGCTATCTGCCGCAGGAGCCGAAATTGGACGCCAGCCTCAACGTGCGTGAAAACGTCATGCTGGGGGTGGCGGAAAAGAAGGCCATTCTGGACAAATACAACGAACTGGCGATGAACTATTCCGAAGAAACCGCCGACGAGATGGCCCGTTTGCAAGACCAGATCGACGCCCAGGATCTGTGGAACCTTGACGCCAGCATCGACATCGCGATGGAAGCTTTGCGCTGCCCGCCCGATGACGCTGAAATTTCAACGCTCTCGGGTGGCGAAGCACGCCGCGTCGCCCTGTGCGCTTTGCTGCTGGAAGCCCCCGACATGTTGCTGCTGGACGAGCCGACCAACCACCTTGATGCTGAAACCATCGCATGGCTGCAAAAGCATTTGATGGACTACAAAGGCACCATTCTGATTGTGACGCATGATCGCTATTTCCTTGATGATATTACCTCATGGATTCTGGAACTGGATCGCGGGCGCGGCATCCCTTACCAGGGGAATTACTCTGCCTGGCTGGAACAAAAAGCCAAGCGTATGCAGCAAGAGGCTCGCGAAGATAAATCCAAGCAAAGGACGCTGGAACGCGAACTGGAATGGATGCGTCAGGGCCAGAAGGCGCGCCAAGCCAAGCAAAAGGCGCGGATCAACGCTTATAATGACCTTGCGGGGCAGTCCGAGCGTGAGAAGCTGGGGCGTGCCCAGATCATCATCCCGAACGGTCCACGTTTGGGCGGCAAAGTGATCGAGATTGAGCATCTCAACAAAGGTTACGGCGACAACCTGCTGATCGACGATCTGTCGTTCAGCCTGCCGCCCGGCGGTATCGTCGGCGTGATCGGCCCCAATGGTGCCGGTAAATCGACGTTTTTCCGCATGCTGACCGGGCAGGAAGCCCCAGATAGCGGCACACTGGAATATGGCGACACGGTTAAACTGTCCTATGTCGATCAGTCCCGCGATGCGCTCGATGGTGGCAAAAACGTCTGGGAAGTCATCAGCGACGGGTTGGACATCGTCAAGATCGGCGACGCTGAAATGAACTCCCGCGCCTATTGCTCCGCCTTCAATTTCAAGGGCGGCGATCAGCAGAAAAAGGTAAGCCTGCTGTCAGGGGGTGAGCGTAACCGCGTCCACCTTGCCAAATTGTTAAAAGACGGCGGAAATGTTTTGCTGCTGGATGAGCCAACGAACGATCTTGACGTCGAAACCCTACGCGCCCTAGAGGACGCCCTGGAAAGTTTTGCCGGCTGCGCCGTGGTTATCTCGCACGACCGGTTCTTTCTGGACCGCATCTGCACCCATATTCTGGCGTTTGAAGGCGACAGCCATGTGGAGTGGTTTGAGGGAAATTTTGAGGATTATGAAGAGGATAAGGTGCGTCGTCTTGGGGCGGATGCGCTGGAGCCGAAGCGGGTGAAGTATAAGAAGTTTACGCGGTAGATGCGAACATTTGACCACGTCGACAATAAGCTATTCGAATCCGATTTTTTCCTACAAAAAATGGAAGATCTGAGTTTCGACTGGTTTGCAATGCGTTGCTACTTTAGTGCTTTCGTCTCTTCTTCCAGAAGTGTCACTTTTGCACTACAGGCCAGCATGCGAGGAACCGATGGTTTTGAAACATGGTATGCGGACATCCAAAATGAACTTCGCATCGATCCGTTGGCTAGGTTCTTTCACGAATGCAGAACCGATGATCAAAAAATCGGTTTCAATCACATTGTTGGCGGGATCGAGAAAGGCGGCAAAATGCTGTTTTGGTTTGGTGAACCAGAGCCAAATCGATACAAGCACATGCCGAATTCAGACGTCCTAACCGCCTGCAAAAGCCAAATGATAACTCTCTGCTCAATTGTTGATAGAGCATACTCAAATTTCGGGCTGGAAATTGATCCAGACCAAATTTACACGCCGGAAGGTATGGAAAAACTTGGTATGTCTTTGGATGACCTTGAAGATTACGTTGGTTTTCCTAGTGGGTTTTCTGACATCGATTGGAGTGGTGACAATAAGGCTTTGCACCGACTAGAACTTCTTCGAAAACAAATACCGGGAAGCGGTGTAAAACCATTGTTATCAAGATCCCTCGGTCGTGAATTATCCTATCCGGTCGACAGATATCGTGCACCTCGTTAGCAAGCCTTAGGGTGCGCTTCAGCGCACCACTCCAACACCAACACACTCCCACAAAAACCTCACCAATCTAAAGAACCGAACAATCCGCGCCTGTCCGTGACCATGGACGGTGCGCTGAAGCGCACCCTACGTTTGCGTAAATCATGTGGGGTATCATTTGTCTTGATGCACGGATGAATATGGCCAATCTTCGGGACTCTCCACGAACCCATGTTTCACCGGGTTGTTCCAACAATACCGGATATGGGCGTTGCAATCCGCCTCATCCCGAATGTGGTGTTTCCAAAATCGCTTCTGCCAAATCCCGACTTGCCCTTTGCGTAGGGCGGGGTTCCCCCCGCCGTTTTTCTCAATTGCCGAAACCGGCGGGGTGAACCC
>JAADIC010000114.1 GCA_013151535.1 Alphaproteobacteria bacterium
TGCCGCGAATGGCGGCGATTTCCGCCGTAACTTTGGCCCCGGGCAGGATACCGCCCTTGCCGGGCTTGGCCCCTTGCGACAGCTTGAGTTCGATCATTTTGACCTGTTCATGGGCCGCGATTTTGCCAAGGCGCTTGGGGCAGAGGTTACCATCACCGTCGCGCACACCGTATTTGGCGGTGCCGATCTGAAACACGATATCGGCTCCACCCTCGAGGTGATAGGGCGAAAGCCCGCCCTCGCCGGTATTCATCCAGCACCCGGCCATCTTGGCACCAGCCGACAGGGCCTGCACGGCGGGCTTGGAAATCGCGCCAAAACTCATGGCGGAAATATTGTAGATCGAACTGGTTATATAGGGCTGTTTGGCATAGGGGCCGATGGTCAGGGCGGGTGGTTCGGTGATGTGGTCCTCGAGCGTCGGGAAGGGATGATTGGTGAAAATCACCGCGCCGGGCATGGTCAGCGATTTGCTGGAGCCGAATGCGATGGTGTTGTCGCGCCCCTCGGACGAGAGGGTGATCCAGTGCCTTTCAGCCCGGTTGAAGGGCATCTCCTCGCGGTCCATGGCAAAGAAATAATGGCGGAAAAACTCGCCCAAGGTTTTGAAAAGGCTGCGGAAACGCCCAAGGACGGGGTAGTTGCGCCGCACCGCATCGCGGCTTTGGCGCGCGTCAATGACGTAGAAAACCGCGAGCGTCAGAATGATGAGTCCGATGGCGGTAATGAAGATGACCGACAGAAGATCGGCAAGCGAATAGAGGGTTGTGTCAAGAAAATCCATGCCGGCATGATTTTCGCAAAGCGGGCTGAGTGCAAGCGGGGAAATGCGGTGAGAGTGAAATATTTTAACAAAAGGAGTTGATCTTGTCGTGAGCTTGGGATTGGCTTCGCTAGCCCGCTAGCCCGCTAGCCCGCTAGCCCGCTAGCCCGCTAGCCCGCTAGCCCGCTAGCCCGCTAGCCCGCTAGCCCGCTACTAGCCCGCTAGCCCGCTAGCCCGCTAGCGCAATGGCGGAAATATTTACTTGCACCGGGCGGTCCAAAAACTGCATTCTGCGTGCAGACCTGAACTCAGGAGAGCCCCATGGCCACACCCCTGACCATCGCCGAGATTATCGATCTGGAGCGTTACCCGCTGGAAGGTGACACCCCGGCGCGCAAGGTTTTGCTTGCGTCACTCAAGGTTGACCTTGCGGCCAGGCAATTCTGCGCCCTGCCCGGGTTTTTCCGCCCCGCCGCCCTTCAGCATGTGGTGGCCGAGGCCAATGCCAATCGCGCAATGGCCAATGACAACATTTCACGCCGGAACTGCTATTTCGAGCAAAAGACAGATCCTGACCTGCCCCTGGACCATGCGCGCAACATCATGATGCAAACCGGCAACCGGATGCTGGGCTATGGCCATGTGCCAAAACCCTCGCCTATTCGCAGCTTTTACCACTGGCCGGAAATCCGCCGCATGGTGGCGGAAATTGTCGGGGTGGCCAAGCTCTATGAAAACCAGGACCCGTGGCAGCCCGCCAATATCCTGATCTATGAGCCGGGCGATCTGTCGGCGTGGCATTTTGACAGCACCAACGCCTTCACCATGACCATGATGCTGCAAGCGCCCGATGCGGGCGGTGAATTTCAGATGGTGCCCGATACCCGCAGTGATCGGGATCAGAATTACGGGTATGTGCGCGATGTGCTGTTGGGCAAGCGGGACGATGCGATTGTCGAGGTCGGGCGCACCCCCGGTGAATTATGCATCTTTCGCGGCTGCAACTCATTGCATCGGGTGGCCGAAGTCAGGGGCGACACACGGCGCATCATGGGTGTGTTTGTCTATGAGACCGAACCGGGTGTGATTGGCGATCCGGTGGTCAATGCCACGGTTTACGGGGTCTAGATGGCGCGTGTTCTGATTGCCATCAGCACCACGGATTTCGACCCGACCGAGGTATCCGTGCCGTGGCGCATTCTGCGCGCTGTGGGCCACGAGGTGCAGTTTGCCACCGATACCGGCAGGGCGGGGCAGGCCGATACGCGGATGCTGAGCGGGGTGGGGTTTGGCTGGCTCAAATCCCTGCTAATCGCGCGCCCCGATGCGCAGACCGATTATCGGGCGATGTTGCTTGATCCGGCGTTTCAAAACCCGCTGCCCTATGACGCTATCAAAACCGGCGATTTCGACGGGCTGGTTCTGCCCGGCGGTCACGCCAAGGGGATGTTGCCCTATCTTGAATCCAAAGTTCTGCAATCGGCCATCGCTGCATTCTTTGCGGCTGATAAACCAGTAGGCGCAATCTGCCACGGGGTGGTGGCAGCTTGTCGCGCGGTTGATCCGAACACCGGAAAATCCGTGCTGTTCGGGCGCAAAACCACCGCCCTTTTGAACCGCCAGGAACTGCTGGCATGGCGTTTGACCAAGCGCAAACATGGCGATTATTTCCGCACCTACCGCGAAACCGTCGAGGACGAGGTGACCGCCTGCCTGCAATCCCCCGCCGATTTCATTCAAGGCCCGACGCCGCTGTTGCGCGATGATGCAACCCATCTTGAGCGCGGGTTTACCCAGCGCGATGGAAATTATCTGTCCGCCCGCTGGCCCGGCGACGCGCACCGGTTTGCGACCGAGTTTCTAAAGATGCTGTAGGTCGGACAATTGTCCGGCCTGCATTACACAACTGTGAACTGCCCCATCATGCCGCCATCTTCGTGTTCCAGAATGTGGCAGTGATACATATAGGGGCGTTCAGCGTCGGTATAGGTGTCAAAACGCACAAGGATGCGCACCACTTCGCCGGGATTGACCACGACCGTGTCTTTCAGGCCCGCCTCGTTTGGCGCGGGTGGGCGGCCATTGCGGCTTAGCACGCGGTATTGGGTGTTATGCACATGGAACGGATGCGGCAACATACCGTTTGAGGATATTTCCCAGATCTCGGCCTCGCCGACTTTCACCACCTCGTTAACCACATCCATCTTCATCTCGCGGCCATTGATGCGAAAGCTGCTGCCCATCATGCCCATTTGCAGCTCGAATTTACGAACGCGTTTGACTGCGGTGATATCGGGTGCGGGCAGATTTGCCAGCGTGGCAGGCAAGGGGGTGGTGGGCGCAAGCGTTGCTGCGGGGCGGATTTCAAGGAAGGAGAACGCCGGTGCGCCGCCCATCATGCCACCACGCGCCGCCGGATTGTTGACCAGCCGGAAAGTCTTGCCGCCTGTGACATCCACCACAATCTCGGCCCGCTCGCCCGGGGCCAGTTGCAACTGGGTCATCCGCGCGGGTGCTACCAGCAAACCACCATCGCTGGCGATCTGCGAAAACTCGCGGCCATCGCTGAACTGAAGCTGATAGATGCTGGCGTTGGAGCCGTTCAGAATGCGTAATCGCACCAGCGAGGTTGTCACATCCAGATAGGGCGCGATCACGCCGTTCACCAGGGGGAAATTGCCGATCATGCCCATCATGCGCGCCTGCATGCCGGGATTGTAGGGCATCTGGCCGTTGGTCAGAAAGCCGCGATCCTGCAACACCACGGGGATGTCATCGACGCCATAATCGCGTGGCAGATCCAGCCCGTCGGATTCATCGTCATCAATAAGCGCCATACCGGCAATCCCGGCCCAGACCTGATTGGCGGTGCCGTGGAACATGTGGGAATGGAACCACATGGTCGCGGCCTTGTCGGTGATCTTGAATTGCGGTGACCAGAGCTCGCCGTCCTCGATCTGTTGATGCGGGCCGCCATCCATGCAGGTTGAAGCCATGCCAATGCAGTGTGCTTGGCTCGCCCAGATTGTTGGTGACATTCAGGCGGGTCTCTTCACCCTTGCGCAGGCGCAGAACCGGCCCGAGATAAGCGCCGTTGATACCCATGGTATCGGTTTCAAGCCCGTCAAAGAACTGGCTGACACCCTTTTGCAGGCCAAGTTCAAACACCCGCACCCCATCCAGCATCTTGCCCGTATCCTGAGGCGGGATCGCCAGTGGCTTATTGTGGGCAAGATCGCCCGCCGCCATCACCTGACCGGGATAGAGCATATAGCCGCCAATCGCCGCCACCCCAAGTGCTGCGCCCCCTGTCATCAGCATGTTTCGGCGGCTCATATTGAAGATTGTGGGTGTCATTTGTGGCTCCGGTTCTGTCACATCTATCGGGTTATCTGATATGCCAATTGGGGGTGCAATGTCGCCACGTCAACGCCGTAAATACGATTTGCCGCAGATGGCAGGGATCCTGACACTAAATCCTTGAATTCATGGGTCTAACAGGCAAGACTGCGGCTGTAAAAAACAGTCGGACCGAAATGATGCAGGCGCAGGCACATCCCGGAATTTGTTTTATGGCCAGCGAGGTTGAAACCTCGGAGGCCGCGCTTGCGGTGCTGGTGGCGCGCTATGGCCAGATGCGGCCCGAGGATGCCGATGTGATCGTGGCGCTGGGAGGTGACGGCTTCATGTTGTCAACGCTGCATTCCACCCAGGGGCTGGATGTGCCGGTTTACGGTATGAACCGCGGCACCGTCGGCTTTTTGATGAACGCCTATACCGAAGACGATCTGGCGCAGCGATTGATCGAGGCGGAAGAGGCGGTGCTGAACCCGTTATGCATGCGCGCGCTCTGTGTTGATGGGCGTGAAGTGGACGCGCTGGCGATCAACGAGGTGTCGCTCTATCGCGCCGGACCGCAAGCCGCCAAGCTGCGCATCTCGATTGACGGACGGGTGCGGATGGAAGAACTGGTCTGCGACGGGGCGCTGGTGGCGACGCCCGCAGGCTCGACCGCTTACAACTATTCCGCCCACGGCCCGATCCTGCCGATCGGGGCTGATGTGCTGGCGCTGACCCCGGTGGCCGCCTTTCGCCCGCGTCGCTGGCGCGGCGCGTTGCTGGCCAAATCTGCGCGGGTGCGTTTTGATGTGCTGGAGCCGGAAAAGCGCCCGGTATCGGCGGTGGCCGACAGCCGTGATGCGCGCAATGTGCTAAGCGTGGAAATCCACAGCGCACCGGAAATCCGCCACCGGATTATGTTTGATCCGGGTCATGGTCTGGAAGAACGGCTGATAAGAGAGCAGTTTGTTTGAGGG
>JAADIC010000009.1 GCA_013151535.1 Alphaproteobacteria bacterium
CCTTACTTCAAAAACCTGAAAAACGGGGCGATTCTGTCTGATACGGTCTCGCGCGTGCTGCATTTCTGGTCGGAAGACGGGGAAACCTACAAACTTTATCCAACAAGCGTGCCGCTGTCGGATCAGTTGACCCGCCGCGGCCGCACCCGAATCGTTCGTAAAAAGATCGGGCCAGATTGGCGGCCAACGCCGAATATGCTGAAACGGAATCCTGATTGGCCAAAGTATTGGGCCCCAGGCCCGGACAATCCGCTCGGAACGCACGCATTGTATCTGTCTTGGACATATTACCGCATTCATGGCACAAATGACACACGCAAGATCGGCCGCAAATCGTCGAACGGGTGCATTGGCCTCTACAACGAAAAGATCGCGGAACTGTATGAGTTGACCAAGGTGGGCACACAGGTGTTGCTTATTTAACGACATTTTGCGAAACCTATCCTCGTCGCCAGTTAACAAGCATTGCAATTGCAAATCATAGCGGGTTAAAAATGGAGACGAGGTACAGTCTTGGGTGCCTGCGGCTGGGTTACTACCTTATCCCGATACGCGGCAGGCAAATTTTTGGAGGATACAATGAAATCAATCGCTCTCGCAGCCGCTCTTTCGCTTGCAGCAACATCCGCATTTGCTGGTGCCGTTTCCGGCCCAACAATGGAACCAACAGTCATGGTTGAAGATTCTTCTTCTTCTTCCGGCGGCATCGTTCTGCCACTGATCGCTCTGCTGGTTATCTGGGCAGCTACTAGATAAGCTGCTCTGCATTCGCAGGAAAGTTTCTGAAAGGCAGCGGTTTCCCGCTGCCTTTCGCCTTTTTAGGCCCCTGATTCGCCTTTCAATAACGCGCGCAATCCTTCGCGGTAGGTTGGATAGATCAGCTTGATCCCCAATTCCCGCTTGATCCGGTCATTCCTGATCCGCTTTGACTCGCCATAAAAACTGCGCGCCATGGGCGTCAGATCAGCCACCTCAAAATCCACCGCTTCGGGCACTGGCAAGCCCAACAGTTCCGCCGCCAATCCGATCACATCCTCGGGCGGTGCGGCTTCGTCATCACACAGGTTATAAATTGCCCCCGGATCAGGCCGCTTGATCGAGGCCGCCAGAATTTGCGCAATATCCTCAAGATGTATCCGGCTGAACACCTGCCCTTGCTTGATGATGCGGCGCGCCGTTCCCGCCCTGACTTTTGCAAACGGTCCACGGCCCGGGCCGTAAATCCCTGCAAGTCTGAAAATATGCAGAGGCAGGCCGTTGGTTTGCGCCAGCGCCGTCCAGCCCTGCTCGGCAGCCACCCGCCATTCACCGCGTTTTGTGGCCGGGGAGGGCGGCGTGCCCTCATCCACCCAGCCGCCCTGATGATCGCCATAAACCGCCGTTGTCGACAGATAGCCAAACCATTTTAGACCCGAACCAAAATCCCCACCGACCGTGTTCAAAACCGGATCACCATTTTCCTGCGGCGCGATTGACACCAGAACATGACTGGCTGCCATAATATCTGCCGAAAGGTCATCGCCGGGCCAAATTCGCCCCTCAACCCCGATCGAGGCCATGTCGCCAAGCCGTGCCTGATCGCGCGTCGTGCCAATCACCCGCCAGCCGTCCGCGATCAGCAGCCGCGAAATCGCCATGGCTGAATACCCGTGGCCAAAAACCAAAAGCGTCTTACCCATTGCTCCCCTTTTCCAAACGTCGCACAGCCCAGCGCGCCGCGTCTTTTACCGCGTCATCTGGATCACTCAACAAGGCGCTTGCCGCCCCAAGCAAGTCTAAATCTCTTGCATTTCCAATGGCATACAGCACATTTCGCACAAATCTATCCCGCCCGATCCGCTTGACCGGCGACTTTGAAAACAACGCCCGAAACCCGGCATCGTCAAGGGCCGCCAATTCCGCCAGCTTCGCCGCCTTCAGCTCATCCCGCCCGTGATAGCCAATTTCCGAGGCAACAGCCGCATATTTATTCCACGGGCACGCCGCCAGACAATCGTCACAGCCGTAAATCCGGTTGCCCAGCAAGGCGCGCAAATCCTCATCCACCGGCCCCTTATGTTCAATCGTCAGATAAGAAATACAGCGGCGCGCATCCAGCTTGTAAGGGGCGACAAAAGCCGCAGTTGGGCACACATCCAGACAGGCGTGACACGAACCACAGTGATCGACCTCGGGCGCATCCCGTTCCAGTTCCAGTGTGGTGAAGATCGCGCCCAGAAAGAACCAGCTTCCCAAATCCCGGCTGACCAGATTGCTGTGCTTGCCCTGCCAGCCCAGCCCCGCCGCCTGCGCCAGCGGCTTTTCCATCACCGGGGCGGTGTCGGTAAACACCTTGATCTCGCTGCCCGGGGCCTGTTCGATCAACCACCGCCCGACCCGTTTCAGCCGCTTTTTCAGAATGTCATGATAGTCACGATTCTGCGCATAAACCGAGATCGCCCCCAGATCCCGCTGCCCAAGAATATAGCGCGGATCATGCTCCGGCCCATAATTTTCAGCCAGCATCACGATGGAGCGCGCCTGCGGCCACAGTTGCGCCGGATTGCCACGCCACGCCACCCGGTTTTCCATCCACGCCATTTGCCCGTGATACCCGGCCCTGACATATTCCGCCAACCGCAACGGCGCGTTTGGTATAGCATCGGGGCCGCAAATCCGAACCGCACTGAACCCTTCTGCCAGCGCCTTTTCCTTCAAAGCCACCGTCAGCGGTTTCAAAAATCAAGGTCCGCATAATGGCCGGGCTGGGGAAATCCCGAAATATTATCCGCCAATAACGACCGGAACGCAGGCCGCGATTTGATCGTGGCGTACCATTCACCAAGGCTGAACGGTCCCAATCCACGTCGCGGATGTAATCAAGGCACGACAATTGCGCGGCGGCGGCGAAATCGGCCAGCGACATGCGATCCCCCGCCAGCCATCGCCGCTGCTCCAGTAACCAGGTCAGATAGTCCAAATGAAACTTGATGTTCTTGGCCCCGGCTTGGACATTCTTGCTGTCGGGATAGCCAGCCTGCATGACCTTTTTGTTCACCCTCTCATAAAGCAGGTTAACCGTCACCTCGCGGTGAAACTTGTCGTCAAACCACGCCACAAGGCGGCGCACTTCGGCCCGTTTCGCATAATCATCCGGCAGCAAGGGCGGTTCGGGGTGCTTTTCCTCAAGATATTCGCAAATCGCGTTGCTATCGGCCAGAACCAACCCATCAGCTTTTAGCACAGGAACCATACCCGCCGGGTTCATCTGCATGAAATCTTTGCGTTTTTCCCATGTGCGCTCTTCGATCAGCTCAACCTCGATCTTCTTTTCCGCCAGCACAAGGCGCACCTTGCGGCAGAAAGGGGATAGCGGGATATGGTACAAACGGTGCATGTGTCGGGCTCGATATTCGGTGGTTTTAACCTGTTTGCCTGCAAGTCCGGCGTTTTTCAACCACTGAAACAATCATCGCGGCCATCTGCCTTGATGGTCTGCGCGCCCTGAACGATAGCCGCCGCCCGTTTGCGGGTCTTGTTGCCGGGATTGCTGGCCGAACGCCCCTTGGGGTTGGGCAATATCGCCGCCAGCCGGGCCGCCTGTGTCAGGCTTAAATCCCCGGCTTTCACGCCAAAATAATGCGGTCCCGCCGCGCCCACACCGAACACACCTTCATCAAATTCCGCGACGTTGATATACACTTCGACGATCCGGCGCTTGGTCCAGAACAGCTCAATCATCAAAGTGGTTTCAGCCTCAAACAGCTTGCGCAGCCAGCTTCGGTTGGGCCACAGAAACACGTTCTTGGCCACCTGCTGTGTCAGGGTCGAGGCCCCGCGCATCTGCCCCG
>JAADIC010000041.1 GCA_013151535.1 Alphaproteobacteria bacterium
ATGGCGGCAAAAACAAATACCGTTCCGGTTGGGTCACCGCGCGCAAGGTCACATCATCGCCCAGATAATGGTTCAACTGCGCCGTCAGCCCGTAAGCATCCGTCGCCACCCAATCCACGCCCTCGGATTTGACCCGCGCCAAAACCTCAACCCGCACTTGATCCCAACCCCGCATCTGGGTAAAGAAATGCCCGCCCAGCAGGGATTTCCCCGGCCAAAGCCCCAGCACCATCACCAGCACCGCCAAGCCCACAGCGCTCGGCGCGGCCAATTTTGCCACCCAACCCTGGGGGTGCCCCAGCGCTGCAATCACCGCCAATATTGGAAAAATCGGCACCAGCCATTGCCCGCCTGCCAGCGATTTTGTTGCCTGAAATGTCAGGAACAAGATCAGCGGCGCAATTAGCCAGATCAGCACCGGCGGCACCCGGCCCGAGCGCACGGCCCTCAGCACCAACCAGAACAAAAGCGGCGTCACCAGAAACACGACCGAGGCGAGGCCCAAAACGCCGCGAAATCCCCCACCGAAAAGCCGTTCGCATCACCGATGCGCCCAAATTGCCGCTCCAGCCCGACAAAGCCGTTGCGCATATTCCAAAGCGCCAGCGGCACCAACACGCCAAGCCCGATCAGCGCCCCGGCCCAGACCTGCCAGACCCTAAGCCAAGGCCGCCCTTCACGCGACGCCACCAGCCAAAGCACCAGCCCGACACCAAAAAACAGGTTGGTGAATTTCGACAAAACCCCTAGCCCGGCAAACAGCCCGACCAGCAGCCACCAGTTGCGGTTGTCACCTTGCAAAACCTCGACCAACGCCCAAGCCGCCGCACTCCAGAACAACACCGATCCGGCATCGGGCGTCGCGGCAAAGCCAAGCGCCGCAAAGGGCAACATAACCGCCCCCCAAAGCGCCGCGCGAAACGCCACGCCCTCGTCACGCGCGAACAACCATGCAATCCGGTAAGTCAACAAAACCACCAAAGCCGCCGCCAAAATAGACGCCGCACGAACCCCCAGCAAAGTCTCGCCAAAAACCGCCTGCCCGGCCGCAATCCCCCAGGCCACCATCGGCGGATGGTCGTAATATCCAGCCGATGGCACGCGCGACCACAACTGGTAATAAGCCTCGTCCTCGACCAGCGGCAACCACATGGCCAACGCCACATGCAGGGCGACAAACCCCAGCACAAGCGCCCATAATGCCTTTGATTTCGCCACCTGATCCTCCTTTGATCGTTATTGAGTATTGGCAATACATCTTCGGGGTCAAGCCAGCATATGGTGTGTCGCAAAAGACTCTACACAAAGTGCGGAACCCCGCTTATAGTAAGCGCGAAAACCAGCCGGTCACAGATAAGGAAATCAGAATGCGCTGCCCATTTTGCGGGAATATCGACACTCAGGTCAAAGACAGCCGTCCGGCTGAAGATCACATCGCCATCCGCCGACGGCGTGCATGCCCGGCTTGCGGTGGGCGCTTCACCACCTATGAGCGGGTGCAATTGCGCGATCTGGTGGTCATCAAGAAGAACAACAAGCGCGAGGAGTTTGACCGCGACAAGCTGGAACGCTCGATCCGTATCGCGCTGCAGAAACGCCCGCTTGATCCCGAGCGCATCGACCAGATGATTTCCGGCATCGTGCGCCGGCTTGAAAGTCTCGGTGAAGTTGACGTGCATTCCGACAAGATCGGCGAGATCGTGATGGAATCTCTGGCCCGCATCGATACCGTCGCCTATGTGCGTTTTGCCAGTGTTTACAAGAACTTCCAGGAAGCCGATGACTTCGAGGATTTCGTTCAGGAACTGCGCCCGCCAAAATCCGACGACGAATAGCCATGGCTGCCCATCCGGCTGATACCCGCTGGATGCGCCTCGCCCTGTCACTGGGGCGGCGCGGCATGGGGCGCACATGGCCCAACCCCGCCGTTGGTTGCGTGATCGTCAAGGATGGCCACGTTGTCGGGCGCGGCTGGACGCAAAAGGGCGGCAGACCCCACGCGGAAACCATGGCATTGGCGCAAGCAGGCGACACCGCGCAAGACGCAACCGCCTATGTGACGCTGGAACCTTGCGCCCATCACGGCAAAACTCCGCCCTGCGTTGACGCCCTGATCGCCGCCAAAATCGCCCGCGTCGTCACCGCACTTGCCGATCCCGACCCGCGCGTCGCGGGGGAAGGCCACGCCATGCTGACAGCGGCTGGGATCGAAGTTGAGACCGGCTGCTTGAAAACCCAAGCCACCGATGACCACGCCGGTTTCCTAAAACGCGTCACCCAGAGCCTGCCCTTCATCACCCTCAAACTCGCCACCTCGTTTGACGGGCGCATCGCCACCGCTTCGGGTGAAAGCCGGTGGATTACCGGCGTGGCCGCGCGCCGCCTTGTGCAACTTGAACGCGCCAAACACGACGCGGTGCTGATCGGTTCGGGCACCGCAAAAGCGGATGATCCCATGTTGAATGTGCGCGATCTTGGCCCCATGGCCCAGCCGGTGCGCGTGGTCTGTGATACAAAACTTTCAAGCAATCCGGCAGGAAAGCTCGGCCAGAGCGCCAATCAATCACCCGTCTGGATGTGCCACGGCCCCAAGGCTGACGTTACAAAATGGCAAGTAACTGGCGCACGACTGATTGCCTGCGCCGCAACAAAAGGCGGCCACCTGAACCTCACTGACACCCTGCAAACCCTCGCCAGCCAAGGCCTGACCCGCATCTTCTGCGAAGGCGGCGGTCAGCTTGCCGCCTCGCTGTTGGCCGAAAACCTCGTCGATCAACTAATCGGCTTCACCGCTGGCCTGACGCTGGGGGCAAACGGAACGCCCTCAATCGCCGCCTTGCCAAATCAATCTTTGACGGATTACTCCCGCTTCACCTTGACCGAAAGTCGCCAAATCGGCCCCGATCTCATGCATATCTGGCGCAAAGCCTGACTTTCAGTGTTCCAGAAATACTCCCGCCGGAGGCTCCACCCTATCACCAGAACGGCGCGAACGAGGCAAACAACCCCTGTAATCTCGCCAAAGCCCGATTGCTACGCCCACGCGCAATATTTTCGCCTGACGCCAACCTATCCACCACCACTTCCACCGGGCAGGTCAACCCTGTGACTGGATCAAAATACCGCGGATAGGCAATCAGAACGCCATGCACCAACGCATCAAGCGAAGGCCGCGCCACCCGCCGTTCAGCCGCCAAACCCAAAT
>JAADIC010000075.1 GCA_013151535.1 Alphaproteobacteria bacterium
AAACATAGACACGAATGGGAGGAAATTCATGTCAAAATCTATCCTAACACGGCGTGGGCTGTTAAAATCGGGTGGCGCCTTGGGCGTGGCCAGTTTGGCCACTCCGACAATCTTTGGTAGCAATGTCTGGGCGGCGTCCAACGCCGGTTATCGTAATGCGCCAACCGGCGGCAAGGTGGTTCTGGGCTTTAACGTGCCCCAAACCGGCCCTTACGCCGACGAAGGCGGTGACGAGTTGCGGGCCTATCAGCTTGCGGTTCAGCACCTGAACGGTGAAGGCGACGGCGGTATGATGAATACGTTTTCATCGCGCGAGCTGAAGGGCAACGGTATCCTTGGCAACAAGGTGACCTTTGTTACTGGCGACACCCAAACCAAATCGGATGCGGCGCGTGCTTCAGCCAAGTCGATGATCGAAAAAGACAATGCGGTGATGATTACCGGCGGCTCTTCTTCGGGTGTTGCGATCGCGGTTCAGGGCTTGTGCCAAGACGCGGGCATCATCTTCATGGCCGGTCTGACCCACTCCAACGACACCACGGGTAAAGACAAGAAAGCCAACGGTTTCCGCCACTTCTTCAACGGTTACATGTCCGCCGCCGCGCTGGCACCTGTGCTTCTGAAGAACTATGGCAGCGACCGCAAGGCATATCACCTGACAGCCGATTATACTTGGGGCTGGACACAGCAGGAATCGATTGCTGCGGCGACCGAGGCCATCGGTTGGGAAACGGTCAACAACGTGCTGACACCGCTTGCGACAACCGACTTCAGTTCGTATGTGGCGCCGGTTCTGAACTCGGGCGCTGATGTTCTGGTTCTGAACCACTACGGCGGGAACATGATTAACAGCCTGACCGCTGCGGTTCAGTTTGGTCTGCGTGACAAGGTCGTCAACGGCAAGAAGTTCGAAATCGTTGTGCCGCTTTACTCGCGCCTGATGGCTAAGGGTGCTGGCGAAAACGTTAAGGGTATCTTTGGGTCAACCAACTGGCACTGGTCGTTGCAGGATGAGGGCTCCAAAGCCTTCGTTAAATCCTTCGGCGAGGCGTATGGCTTCCCGCCATCCCAGGCCGCACACACCGTTTACTGTCAGACGCTGCTTTATGCGGATGCCTGTGAACGCGCTGGCACGCATAATCCATGCGGCGTTGGTGAAGCGCTTGAGGGCTTCAAGTTCTCAGGCCTTGGCAACGGCGATGTGGAATATCGCGCCGGTGACCACCAGTGCTTCAAGGACGTGCTGGTTGTGAAGGGTAAAGAGAACCCGACATCCGAGTTTGACCTTCTGGAAGTGGTGGAAGTGACACCACGTGCACAGGTTGAATATCCTATCGATCATCCGATGTTCGCAGGCGGTGCTTTGGGCGATTGTAACCCAGGCGTATAAATTGCCACGATAAACAATCCGGTCGCGTTGCACTTAACTGTGACGCGGCCGGAATTTTCGGCTAGTGAGGCCGGAACAACAATTTTCCATGGGCGGGGACGATGGACGTTATTCTTTTGCAACTCCTGAACGGGCTGGACAAGGGCAGTGCATATGCCCTGATCGCCTTGGGACTGACACTTATTTTCGGCACATTGGGCGTGGTCAATTTCGCGCATGGTGCGTTGTTCATGATCGGCGCGTTCAGTGCCGTGACCGTGCAAAAGATACTGTCGATTTCATTTATCACCCTTGATCCGGAAAAGACCAATTTTCTGGGTAAACCGCTCGAGATTAAAACCCCCTATATCGTAAGCTGGTTCGGCGAGGGGGCCGGAAACGCCATCATTGACTGGTCGGTGCCGCTGGCAATCCTGTTTGCCATACCAGTAATGCTGATCGTTGGCTTTGTCATGGAGCGCGGCCTTATCAAGCATTTCTACAAGCGCCCGCACGCGGACCAAATCCTTGTGACCTTTGGCCTGGCCATCGTGATGCAGGAAATCATCCGGGTGTTTTACGGCGCCAACCCGGTACCAACCCCGGCACCAGATTTTTTCAGGGGTTCGTTTGATTTCGGTGTGTGGATCGGGTTCTCCGAGAACGCGATCATCTATCCTTATTGGCGGCTGGTTTACTTCATCTTTTCGGCCATTATCATCAGCGCCGTATTCTCGTTCCTGCGCTTCACGACCTTTGGCATGGTGGTGCGTGCCGGTATGTCGGACCGCGAAACCGTGGGCCTTCTGGGGATCAACATTGACAAGAAATTCACCATCATGTTCGGCATCGCCGCTGCGGTGGCCGGGCTTGCCGGGGTGATGTACGCCCCGATCAATTCGCCCAATTTCCACATGGGAATGGACTTTCTGGTTCTCAGCTTTGTGGTTGTGGTGGTTGGCGGCATGGGCAGTTTGCCCGGTGCGGTGCTGGCCGGCTTCCTGTTGGGTGTTCTGGAAAGTTTCGCCTCCATGAACGAGATTAAATCCATCTTTCCGGGCATCGATCAGATCATCATCTATCTTGTTGCCATTATCATCCTGCTTGTGCGTCCGCGCGGTCTGATGGGCAAAGTCGGCGTGGCAGAGGAATAGATCATGTTCGGTAACAAAAACGATACACGCCTGCTGCTGGTTGTCGCCATCATGGTGCTGTTGGCCCCGTTCATCCTGCAACCGTTTGGCATCTCGACTGGAATGAACCAGTTTAATGCCGGTTATCCCGATCTGATGCAGCGGTTCGTGATTTTCGGCATTTTTGCCATCGGGTTCAATATCCTGTTCGGCCTGACCGGTTACCTGTCCTTTGGCCACGCGGCCTTTTTGGGGGTCGGCTCGTATTCCGCCGTCTGGATGTTCAAGCTCTTGAGTATGAGCGTCATTCCCGCCATTCTGCTGGCAGTTCTGATCTCCGGGGTGTTTGCCCTTCTGATCGGGTATATCTCGTTGCGCCGCTCTGGCATTTACTTCTCGATCCTGACGCTGGCTTTTGCCCAGATGAGCTATAACCTTGCCTATTCGGTGTTCACCCCGATCACCAATGGTGAAACCGGCCTGCAACTTAGCCTGAAGGATCCGCGTATTCTGGATGCGGCGGGGGCCAGTGGCTCTCTGCCGTCAACCTATCTGATTTCGCCCAACTGGCTGAACGGGTTGGAGATGCGCGACACGTTCCGCCTTCAGCTTGGCGATTGGCTGTTTCAGTTTAACACCGGTTATTACCTGTCGGCGATCCTGATGCTGCTGGCGTTTTATGTGTCCGTGCGCATCTTCCGTAGCCCGTTCGGGTTGATGCTGCGCGCGGTTAAAACCAACCAGACACGGCTGAATTACACCGGCGTCAACACCCGCCCCTATACGCTGGCGGCCTTTGTGATTTCGGGCATGTATGCCGGTTTGGCGGGTGGTCTGCTGGCGTCAATGGACCCGCTTGCCGGGGCTGAACGCATGCAATGGACCGCCTCGGGCGAGGTTGTCATCATGGCCATTCTGGGCGGGGCCGGCACCTTGATCGGCCCGATCCTTGGTGCTGGTTCGATCAAGTATTTCGAGAATATCTTTTCCAAGATCAACGAAAACATCCTGCATGACTGGTTCGCTTTTCTACCCGATGGCTTGGCAAATGGTGTGGTTTGGATCGTGTCGAAGTTTACCGGCGATGGCTGGCACTTGACCCTTGGCCTGCTGTTCATGATGGTGGTGATCTTCCTGCCCGGCGGGCTGGTCGAGGGGGGTACGCGGATCTGGAATTTTGTGACCCGCAAGAATAGACCATCAAGATCGACCGATAAAACCTATGCCCCAAAACACAAACCGGCAGAATAAAAGGAGGCTTTGACATGGCAATACTAGAAGTCAGAAATGTCTCCAAACGCTTTGGCGGTTTGCAGGCGCTGGACGATGTTAATCTCAGCGTCGAGGAAAACACCATCCACGCCATTATCGGCCCGAACGGCGCAGGTAAATCAACCCTACTGAACTGTTTCGTTGGCAAGCTGTTGCCTGATGAAGGTTCGGTTCTATTTGACGGGCGATCCCTGCTGGGGGCCAAGCCGCACGAGATCAATCAGATGGGGGTTTCGCGGGTGTTCCAGACGCCGGAAATTTTCGGTGATCTCACGGTGTTTGAAAACGTCATTATCCCCTGTTTCGCCAAGCGCGACGGGGCGTTCAGCCTGAATGCCTGGAAAGGCGTGCGCCATGAGGTCGACATGCGCGAAAAGGCCGAACAGATGCTGATCGACGTGTCGATGCAGGACAAGAAAGACATGACCGCCTCAAGCCTGTCGCGCGGTGACAAACGCCGCCTTGAGATGGCCATGTGCCTGTCACAAGACCCGCAATTGCTGCTGCTGGATGAGCCGACGGCGGGCATGTCGCGCTCGGACACCAACAACACGATTGATTTGCTGAAGGAAATTCAGGCCAAACGCGCCATCACCATGGCGGTGATCGAGCACGATATGCATGTGGTGTTTTCCTTGGCGGAAAAAATCAGCGTGCTGGCGCAAGGCACTGTCATCGTTGAAGATTTGCCGGAGAACATCAAAGGCAATCTGAAGGTTCAAGAAGCCTATCTCGGCACAACCGCAGCTTAAGGAACCGGATCAATGAGCGCAAACAATGCCAACCTCGCGGCCAATGCACCGGCCTATTTCTCGGTTTACGACATTCACGCCTATTACGGCGAAAGCTATATCGTGCAGGGCGTTAGTTTCAACGTGCATGAAGGTGAAATCCTTGCTCTTCTGGGGCGCAACGGCGCTGGCAAAACCTCGACCTTGCGCGCCATTGCGCGGCTGGATGACCCGATGCTGACCCATGGCGAGATTTGGCTGGATCACCAGCATCTGCACCTGATGAAATCCTATGAGGCGGCGCAGGCAGGCGTGGCGCTGGTGCCCGAGGACCGGCGCATCATTCAGGGCCTTACGGTCGAGGAAAACATTCAACTGGCCCAAATTGAAGAACCCATCGGCTGGTCGCTCGAAAGGATTTATACCCTGTTCCCGCGCCTTGGTGATCGGCGCAAGCAAGAAGGCACAACCCTTTCAGGCGGCGAGCAGCAAATGCTGTCCATTGGCCGCGCGCTGGCCCGCGACATCAAGGTTTTGCTGTTGGACGAACCTTATGAAGGTCTGGCCCCGATTATTGTGCAGGAAATTGAAAAGACTTTGAGCCTAATCAAGGAACAGGGCATCACCACTGTTATCGTTGAACAAAACGCCGTTGCCGCCCTGAAACTGGCGGATCGCGCCGTTATTCTGGACACCGGCAAGGTGGTTTTTGACGGCACCGCGCAAGAGGTGCTGGACAACGAGAAGCTACGGCACGAATATTTGGCGATCTAGCAGATCGCCAATCCCGCACCTGCTGCGGGACCTCTTTGCATCAAGAGCCCCCGCATCAAGTGCGGGGCAAGTTAGGACAAGACCATGACGGCCAACAAACTATATCCCCCCTCCGCTGATTTCATCGCCAACGCCAAAATTGACGCGGCGAAATATGAAGAAATGTACGCCGCCTCGGTGGCCGACCCCGATGCGTTCTGGGGTGAGGCGGGCAAGCGGCTCGATTGGATCAAGCCCTATTCCAAGGTCAAGAACACCAGTTTTGAATATCCCGATGTGTCGATCAAATGGTATGAGGACGGGGTACTGAATGTCTCGGCCAATTGCATCGACCGGCATCTTGAGACGCGCGGCGATCAGGTGGCGATCATCTGGGAAAGTGATGATCCCTCGGTGGATAAACACATCACCTATAATGAGCTGAGTGACAAGGTTAACAAGCTCGCCAATGTCTATAAATCGCTTGGCGTTGGCAAAGGTGACCGGATCGTGCTTTACATGCCGATGATCCCCGAGGCGGCTTATGCCATGCTGGCCTGCACGCGCATTGGTGCTGTGCATTGCATTGTTTTCGCAGGGTTTTCCCCTGAAGCATTGGCCGCACGCATTGACGCCTGCGAGGCCAAACTGGTCATCACGGCAGACGAAGCCCCGCGCGGCGGGCGCAACACACCGCTTAAAACCAACGTGGACAAAGCGCTGGAAATCGCCGGTGATGTGACGACTCTGGTGGTTGAGCGCACGGGGGCCGATGTGGGTGCCAAAGCCGGCCGCGATCACAGTTACACCGCGCTGATGGCCGAAGCATCGGCTGATTGCGCGCCCGAACCGATGAATGCCGAGGATCCGCTATTCATCCTTTACACCTCGGGTTCCACCGGCAAGCCCAAGGGGATTTTGCACACAACCGGCGGCTATTTGTTGTTCGCCGCGATGACCCATGAATATGTGTTTGACTATCACGACGGTGATATTTTCTGGTGTACCGCCGATGTGGGCTGGGTGACCGGCCACAGCTATATCGTCTACGGCCCATTGGCCAATGGCGCGACGACGTTGATGTTTGAAGGGGTGCCAACCTACCCCGATGCATCGCGTTTCTGGCAGGTTTGCGAAAAACACAAGGTTAACCAGTTTTACACCGCCCCCACGGCGATCCGCGCGCTGATGGCGCAGGGAGATCAGTTCGTTGAGGGGATCGATCTGTCCTCGCTCAAAGTGCTGGGGACCGTCGGTGAGCCGATCAACCCCGAGGCTTGGGCGTGGTATAATGACATCATCGGCAAGGGCAATTGCCCGATCGTTGACACCTGGTGGCAAACCGAAACCGGCGGCCATTTGCTGACACCATTGCCGGGAGCGATTGCCGCCAAACCCGGCTCGGCGACCAAACCGTTTTTCGGCATTCAGCCGGTTATTCTTGATCCGACAACGGGTGCTGAAATCACAAGCATCGAGGCCGAGGGCGTTCTGTGCATCAAAGACAGTTGGCCCGGGCAGATGCGCTCGGTCTTTGGCGATCATGAGCGGTTTGTTTCCGCCTATTTCGCTGATTACAAAGGCTATTATTTCACTGGTGACGGCTGCAAGCGCGACAGCGACGGCTATTACTGGATCACCGGGCGGGTGGATGACGTGATTAACGTTTCCGGCCACCGCATGGGCACAGCCGAGGTTGAAAGCGCGCTTGTGGCGCATCCGAAAGTCTCTGAAGCGGCGGTGGTTGGCTACCCTCACAGCATCAAGGGCCAGGGGATTTACGCCTATGTGACCCTGATGGCGGGCGCGGAATACACTGATGATCTGCGGGCTGAGTTGTTGCAATGGGTGCGTAAGGAAATCGGCCCGATTGCCAAGCCCGACCTGCTGCAATGGGCGCCGGGCTTACCCAAAACCCGCTCCGGCAAGATCATGCGCCGTATCCTGCGTAAAATCGCCGAAAACGACTACGACACGCTGGGCGACACCTCGACACTGGCGGACCCATCCGTGGTGGAAGAGCTGATCGAGAACCGGATGAACCGCGCTTAAACCACCGAAATCACCACGCTGCCTTTCTTGCGGCCCGTGTCCACATAGGCATGGGCCAGGGCGATATCTGACAGCGGGTAAGTGCGGTCTATGATTGGCGTAAAAACACCCTTGGCCACCAGATCGGCCAGAAAACGCAGATCTTTCGCATTGCCCATCGCCACGCCCGCCATCAGCCGCTTGCCGTTTTTGCGCGACACAAACGGTGCACATAGCATGTCGCACAGACTGCCGTTGACCAGCAACAAGCGCCCGGTTTTTGTCAACACGGGCCGCGCGCGTGACCAAGGTGCGGTGCCTGCTGCATCAAGGATCAGATCATAGCGCGCGCCGCCTTCGGTAAAATCCGCTGTCGTATAATCAATAACGACATCCGCCCCGATAGAGCGCACCAATTGCGCATTCCTGCCGCTGCAAACACCGCTCACATGCGCGCCAAAATGTTTGGCCAGTTGCACCGCCGCCAGCCCGACAGTGCCGGATGCGCCGTTGACCAGCACCTTGTCACCACGCTTGATTTCGCCCTTGTCGCGCAGAAATTGCAGCGCCGTGATACCGCCAAACGAGATAACCGCCGCAGTTTCAAAACTGCACCCTTTGGGGATCAAGGCAATGGCCGCATCCTTGCGCAAGGTCTGAAATTCTGCGTGGCCGCCCATGGCTCCCTCGGGCGCGGCAAAAATCTTGTCGCCCGGTTTGAAGGCGCTGACCTTGTCGCCAACGCTTTCGATAACCCCCGACAACTCAACCCCAAGCACCGGCTTGCGTGGGCCGGTCAGACCGAACACCAGCCGCCCAATAAACCCGAAACCTTTCGGCATATCCAGACTGCGCGCCCGCATGTCGCCGGAATTGACGGCGCTGGCATGAATGCGGATCAGAACCTCGGTCGCCTTTGGTTCCGGCTGGGCGATGTTCTGGATCGAAACCACCGAAGGCGGCCCGTATTGCGTGTAAACGGCTGCTTGCATTTTGATATTCTCTTTTAGATTTAGCCTGCATTCAAGGCTGAAATAGAACCTCTGATTCAGGGTGTTTTTGAAGACTGACGCCTTTTAACCAAGTTTTGATATATTCACATTGACCAATTTCACTGAATTGATATGCATATACGCATGGATTGGCGTAGCGTTAATTTTGACTGGAACCGGGCGCGGGCGTTTCTTGTGACCGCCGAGGAAGGCTCGCTTTCGGCTGCTGCACGCGCCCTTGGCACGGCGCAACCGACTGTCGGGCGGCAGGTGGATGCGCTGGAGCGCGAGTTGGGGATTGCGCTGTTTGAACGGGTCGGGCGTGGCCTGACCCTGACGCCGGGCGGGTTGGAACTGCTGGATCATGTGCGCGCCATGGGGCAGGCTGCCGAACGGGTTTCGCTGATATCTTTCGGGCAATCCCAGACCATCGAGGGCAATATCTGCATCGCCGTCTCCGAGATTTATGCGGCCATTCTGCTGCCGTCAATCCTTGCCAGATTGCGCGCGCTTGAGCCGGGAATATCCATCGAAATCGTCGCCTCCAGCAAGCCAAGTGACTTGCGCCGCCGCGAGGCCGATATTGCCATTCGCAACTTTCGCCCCACCGAACCCGATCTGATCGCCAAAAAGATCAAGGATATTCCCGCGCGCCTTTACGCGACGCAAACCTATCTGGAAAAGATCGGCAATCCGGTGAAACTTGCTGATCTGAACTACGCGGATTTTGTCAGCATTGATGATACTGGCGCGTTGATGTCGGGCCTGAACAACATGGGTATGTCGTTGACAAAACATAACTTTCCGATCTTTTGCGAGGATTATAATGTCAGTTGGGCCATGGTGAAACAAGGGCTGGGCATCGGTATTCTGGACGGCACTATTGGCGATGCTGAGCCGAAGGTTGTGCGGGTTCTGCCTGATCTTGACCCCTTGATGTTCCCCTTGTGGCTGGTGGCGCACCGCGATCTGACGACCTCGCGGCGCATCCGCATGGTGTTTGATTTGCTGGCTGCGGAGCTTGGCAAAACGGGGTCCGAAAAATGAAACCTCGCTGGCTTGTCACCCCCTATTTCTTTGAGCAACGAGACTTGGCGTTGACGGCGGCGGTGTCTGACGGTGTGAAATATGTACTGAATGATAGGGGTGATCTTCCCAGCCGCGAACCCGCCTATCTGGCGCGGCTTCACAAGCCGATTGCCGAATTTACCTGCCAGATCAGCGCCAAAGGCGGGCTGCCGATCTCCATAGCTGGCGATTGCATGGCCAGCCTGCCGGTTATGGCGGGTTTGCAGGGCGCGGGGCTTGAACCGATCCTCGTCTGGCTTGACGCGCATGGTGATTTCAACACGGCTGAAACCTCGCCCTCGGGATTTCTGGGCGGTATGCCGCTGGCGATGATGGTCGGGCGCGGGAATATGTCGATTGCCGGTGCGGTTGGGCTGACGGCTGTAACCGAACAGGACGTCTGGCTGGTCGATGGTCGCGATCTTGATCCGCTTGAAGCGGTGGCACTGGCATCGTCCGGTATCAATCGCTGTTTTATGCAGGACCTTGCGGCGCTTCGGTTTGATCGACCGATCCATCTTCATATCGACAATGATGTGGTCGACGCGGCTGAAGTGCCAGCCAATAATTACCCCGTCGCGGGCGGCCCAAGCCTTGCCGCAACCATCGACGCCTGCGCTGTGTTTGCCGCCCACAACAATATCCGCGCCCTGTCCCTCAGCGGTTGGAACGGTGCGCTTGACAAGGACGGAAAAACCGCCACCGCCTGTCGTGATCTGATGCAGAGGATTGTGGCGGTCTGTTGAATGTCAGCGGGCCTTTTTTGTTCAGAGATTTGCCAATAGATCGGTGAACGTATCAATCAGCTTGTGCTTCAGAATTTTACCAGTTGGAGCCACTGGAAATCCATCGACAATGAAGATTTGTTGCGGAATTTTATAGGCCACCAAACGCGCGCGCAGCCACTGAACGACCTCACCCTCGCTGACGTCGCCGGTGGTCAGTAAGAACGCCAAAACCTCCTCGTTGCCCTTGATCTGCCGCCCGACAACTGCTGCTTGCAGGATGTCGGGGTGACGGGTCAGCATGGCCTCGATCTCGGGGGGGTAGATGTTGAAGCCCGAGCGGATAATCAGCTCTTTCTTGCGTCCGACGATGTATAATTCACCCTCGGCCCCGAACCGGCCAAGATCACCGCTGCGGAAAAACCCGTCGGGCTGAATGGCCGTCGCCGTGGCCTGCGCATCGCGGTAATAGCCCTTCATGATGTTCGGCCCACGGATCAGAACCTCGCCGATACCGTCCTTGTCAGGCGCGTCGATCACCACCTCCACATCGGGCACGACTTCGCCGACCGAAGCATCCTTGCGCGGGTTTTTGGGCCGGGTCAGTGACACCCCAGGCGAGGTTTCGGTCAGACCGTAGCCATTGTGCAGCGGCAGGCCGAAAAACGCCTCGATCCCGACCTTCCAATCGGGATCAAGCGGTGCGCCACCTGATGATATCAGGCGCAAACGCGGGGCGTTGGGCACCTCGCCGCGCGACTTCAGGTGATTGACGATGGTCTGATACATCTGCGGCACGGCGGGCATGACGCTGGACCCGTCGGCGAAGGCGTCAAGCACCGCCTGGGGCGTGAAACGCGGTACAAAACGGACGCTGGCACCGGCATAAAATGCGGCAAGGATACCGGATGAAAAGCAATAGATATGGGTGCCGGGCAGGATTGCAAGTATTTCGTCCTCCGGCGTCAACCCTCTGATCTTGCTGGATGTTTTAGCGTTCCACAGCAGGTTCGCATGGGTCAGCATCACCCCTTTGGGCGCACTTGTTGTGCCGGTGGTATACATCAAGGCGGCGACGCGATTGTCGGGGAGGTTCTCGATTGGTTCCGGCAGGCAATCGCGTATGGGCGAAACCAGCATCTCGCCACAATCCAGCCGCCCAAGGCTTGCCGCGCCCATTGCCCGCCCGTGGGCTGTGGAATTATCCGAGGCTTCGGGCGTGAACACCGCACAGCGTGCGTCGCAATGGGTTTGAATGGCATCAACTTCGGCCCGTGTCTGACGGGCATTGATGGGCGTGATCCAAGCCTGACAGCAGGCAATCGCCAGCATGCCAACCGCAAATGTGGCGCAGTTTTCACCCACCAGCAGCACCCGGTCACCCGGGCGCACCCCGTGGGTTTGCAAAGCCGCCGCCATCCGTGCGATCATTTCGTGCAACTGGCCATAGGTGAAGCGTGCGCTGTCGTGGTCAATGATTGCCAAGTGCTCGGGCTTGCCCGCCGCAATTTCATCAATCCAGTTCAAAACAGTTCCCCCCAAGTTTGGAAACTATGCGCGACAAGGGCGCATCAATCCAGTTCAAACCACGCGCGCGATTGCCAATCGCCGGACTGTTCCCTAATCTTGGTTCAAGCCAAAGGAGCCGAAAATGACCCCCCAAGACGCCAGCAAACACGCCCGCGAATATTGCGCCCTTGCCCCGATCATTCCGGTGCTGGTGCTGAACGATCCCGACCGCGCCCGACTGCTGGCCGAGGCTTTGGTTGCTGGTGGCCTGCCGATGCTGGAGGTCACCCTGCGCACCCCGAATGCGCTGGATGTGATCCGCGAAATGGCCAAAGTTAAGGGCGGCGTGGTTGGCGCGGGCACCTTGATTAGCCCGCAGGACGTGCGTGATGCCAAGGCCGCAGGCGCGTTGTTTGGCGTGTCGCCGGGCGCGACTGACGCTTTGTTGGCGGCTTGCGAGGCCCATGATTTGCCCTTGTTGCCCGGTGCTGCCACCGCGACCGAGGCCATGCGCCTGCTGGCGCGCGGTTACGATATGCTGAAGTTTTTTCCCGCCGAAGCCTCGGGCGGCGCGCCCGCACTGAAAGCCATCGGCGCGCCTTTGCCGCAAATCACCTTTTGCCCGACGGGGGGCGTGAAGTCTGAAAACGCCGAAAGTTATCTGTCGCTGCCCAATGTGCTTTGCGCAGGTGGAAGCTGGGTTGCGCCGTCGGCTTTGGTCAAGGCCGAAAACTGGAACGAGATTGAAGCACTGGCCAAAGCGGCTAGCCAGCTTGGCGCTAATCCTTAGCCTCGATCTTGTCCTGCGTTTTGGTGTCAAAATCACCGGCATCATGGCGCTCGTGCAATTGGCTGTGCAACTCGCCAAAGGTGCGGTTTACCATACGGCCACGGCTGACCGCCGGGCGCGCGTCGATCTCACCCGCCCATCGCTGCACGTTTTTGTAGCTTTCTACGTCCAGAAATTCCGCCGCCGAATAAAGCCGCCCCAGCACCAACTGCCCGTACCACGCCCAGATCGCCATATCGGCAATCGAATACTCCGTGCCCGCCATAAAGGCGTGATCCGCCAAATGCCGGTCCAGCACATCAAGCTGGCGCTTGGTTTCCATGGTGAAACGGTCAATGGCATATTCGAACTTTTCCGGTGCATAGGCGTAGAAATGGCCAAATCCGCCGCCCAGATAGGGCGCGCTGCCCATTTGCCAGAACAGCCATGACAGACATTCCGTGCGTGATGTGTGATCCTTGGGCAGAAAGGCATCAAACTTTTCCGCCAGATAAAGCAGGATCGCGCCACTTTCAAAAACCCGTGTTGGCGGCGTTGTCGAGCGGTCCATCAAGGCCGGGATTTTGGAGTTCGGGTTGATGGCGACAAAGCCGCTGGAGAATTGCTGCCCCTCGCCGATATCAATGATATAGGCGTCGTATTCCGCCCCTGCGTGACCCTGAGCCAACAGCTCCTCCAGCATCACCGTGACCTTGACGCCGTTGGGCGTGGCCAGCGAATGTAGCTGGAGCGGATGCTTGCCAACCGGCAGTTCCTTGTCATGGGTCGCCCCGGCAACGGGCCGGTTGATCTTGGCAAACCGGCCACCGCTTTCACTGTCCCATGTCCAGACTTTCGGCGGGGTATAGGTGGGGCTATCGCTCATGGTATGGTCCTGTTCTTTCCTGTTTTCAGGGCAGACTAACCCAGTTGATTTGGGGATGCACCACCACAATCACAAACTTGAGCGTCGCGATTTGGCCCCTGACCTTGCGTCAATTCGCTTTCTGGCCTTAGGATGATGGTGTCTGGATCCGGGGAACATCATGACCATATTGAAAACCACTTGTCGTTTGTGTCTTGTCCGCTGTGGTATGGCCGTGGAAATGGAAGACGTGGATGCTGCCGCAGATGCCGCCAACAGCAACACACCGCTTGGCAAGATCAAGAAATTTATCGGCGATCGTACGCATCCGCTGAGCAAGGGGTATCTTTGCATCAAGGGCAAGGCCTCGCTTGATTTTGCCAATGCGCCGGATCGCATTCTGTACCCGCAAAAGCGCGTGGGCGAGCGTGGTTCGGGCCAGTGGGAGCGGGTAAGCTGGAACGAAGCACTTGCCGATATCGCCCAGCGCATGAACGGCGTAATTGACGAATACGGCGCGCGCGCTGTGGCGGTGCAGGCGCTGCCGCCCAAGGAATATTACGCTTACGATCTGTTTCTTGAAGCCATCGACAGCCCGACATTTTTCAAGCACGACGCCCATAACTGTTTTACCCCGCAACTGATGTCCGATCTGCTGACCTATGGCGCGCTTGCGACCTATATCAATTTCATGGATGTGGAGGATTGTGACACCTTCCTTTTGTGGGGCGTCAATCTGACTGAAACCAACGGCTCCAAAGCGGTGCGTATTGGTGATGCCATCCGCAAGAACGGGGCCAAGACGATTGTGGTTGATCCACGCCCGACACGGGCGGCGCAGAAATCCGATCTGTGGCTGCGCATCCGCCCCGGCACCGATGCGGCGCTGGCGCTGGGTATGATAAATCAGATGATCGAAAACGACTGGATCGATAACGATTTTATCGAAAACTGGACCCTTGGCTTTGATGAGCTCAAGGCCCGCGCCGCCGAATACACGCTGGAAAAAACCGCTGCGATCACATGGATTCCAGCCGACAAAATTGCCGAGGCGACGCGGATGTTTGCGACCGCGAAGAAATCGGCACTTTACACGTTTATCGGCGCGACCATGGGCGGCAATTCGATCTCGACCTTGCGCCTAATGGGTTTCTTGCCAGCGCTGACGGGGCGGATTGACCAGACTGGCAATAATTGCATCCTGAAGCCGGTCAATATGCGTTTGCCGAGTTATTACCGCGCGGGTGCCAGCGAGGCCGACAAGGACCGCCTGAAAGACCAGATCAGCGCCGAGCAATTCCCGCTTCTGTCCGGCCCCGATGCCATTTCCGCGCCTTATCCCAACCCCTCGCATGTAATTGACGCCATGCTGACGGGTGATCCTTATCCGGTCAAGGCGCTGTGGACCAATTGCAACCCGATGGTCGGGCTTGAAGACAGTTACAAAGTGCTTGAGGCTTTGAAAACGCTCGATCTTCTGGTGGTGTCGGACATGTTTGAAAGCCCCACCGCCCATCTGGCGGATTACATTTTGCCGGTGACGAACCACATGGAAAGCGACGCGATAACCGAATATGCGGGGCTGAACCTGATTACCGCACGCATCAAGGTGATGGAGCCACGCGGTGAAGTGCGTGAAGAGGCCGATGCGGTGCTCGACGTGCTGAACCGCATGGGATATGGCGACAAAATTCCCGTCAAAACCTATCACGAGCTGTTGGATTACCGCTTGGAACCGCTGGGCATTGATTTCGCCGAATTTGCCCGCCAAGGCTCGATCATCGGGCCGGACGAGCGGCTGAAATACAAGTCCGGCAAGATGCGCCCTGATGGGGCACCCGGCTTCAACACGCCCTCGGGGAAAATCGAGTTTACGGCGCTGAAATTGCAAGCTATCGGCCTTGATCCCCTGCCGCAGTTCAGGCAACCGCTTTACAGCCCGCAGGCCAGCGACGGCAACGCGAGCGCTGAGTTGAAAGACTTCCCGCTGGTCTTGATAAGCGGCACCCGCGCGGTTGAATATTACTCCACGCTTGGCATCTCGATCCCGCGCCTGAACAAACGCCGCCCTTGGCCGGGCTTGGAAATGGCCCCCGAAACCGCCGAAGAATACGGGGTCGAGGCCGGGGATTGGGTTCAGATCGAAGCCCCGACAACCGACAAATCAATCATCCGTCAGGTGGCGATCCTGCCGGGCATGGACAGCCGCGTCGTCAACGCCGAAGGGCTTTGGTACATGCCGGGGCGCGAGCTGATCGAGGGTACGCTGATGGTCGGGGCCAACGTGCTGAC
>JAADIC010000334.1 GCA_013151535.1 Alphaproteobacteria bacterium
TCGCAGGCCTGATCGAAATTATCGAGGTCGCTGGCCACCCGATCCGCATCAACCACAAAGAACCGCGCGTCAAAACGCCGGGGCCGGCCGGGCGGCGTGACCGCGCGAAAAACAAAGCGCATACCAGCGCCGCTGGGGCGCACGCCGTGATTAAAAAAGCTGCGCCAATCTTCGGGCATGTCGGGGGCGGCATTTTTGGCGGTGTCGCTGGCTTCGCCCAGCAGCAGGCCGGTTTCTTCCCAAACCTCGCGGATGGCAGCCAGAATCAAGGGTTCCGCCAGCGCCGGATCGGCGCTTTTGCGCAGACGCTCCATACATTGGTCTGACAATGCGCTCGCCAGCGGCACATCGGCGTCAGTTTTATCCAGCGCGCCGCCGGGAAAGACAAATTTACTGGGCATGAAGGCGGCATTCTTGCCGCGCTGCCCCATCAGAATTCGTGGCTCGCTACCTTTGTCGCGCAACAGGATTACGGTTGCTGCGTTGCGGATTGCAGATTTATCGATCATGGTTCACCCGGGTTGTTCACCTCCGTGATAGGCAGCCCGGTAAACCTTGTCCAGATCAGCCGCCTTCGGTTTTTTTGCGGCTTTTGTCAAAACCATGCATGCGCTTGGCCCATTGGATCGCCACGAACATGCCCTTGAAACGCGGCAGCAGGAACAGCGCCAGCGCCGTGAAGCCAAGGCTGAACATCACCGCCATGACCAGTGGATCGGGGCGAAAAGTGGTGAACACAAAAAGGATCAGGGGGGCCAGAATGTGGCCGCTGAGCAGAATGGTGACATAGGCCGGGCCGTCATCGGCGCGGTGGTGGTAAAACTCCTCGCCGCAGACCGCGCAATGCTCGCGGGTTTTCAGATAGCTACGCATCAACGGGCCGGTGCCGCAATTGGGGCATTTCAGACGGGCACCGCGCTTGAGGGCCGGTTTCAAAGGTCGCTCTTCGATCAGCTCATGCGTCAATGTCGTTTCCATGCGGTCATCCTGTTCCATCCGACAATCAGATAGGCAAGTTCACCCGGAATGAAACTGGGACAAGCTGTCTTGCGGCGCGATGTCGCGAATTAATTTGGCATTGGGCGACGGAAACCCGCGCATGGCCCGTTTGGTTTGATGAAGGCGGCAAAAAGCGGCCTTGCGTATAGAGAAACCCAAGAGCAAACGGAGCATATCAATGAAAAATCCAACTTTAACCGCCCTGATCGCCGCCGCAACCATCGGTGCCGTCGGCCTGAGCGCCGCCATTCCGGCCTATGCGCTGGGCGGCAAAGACGGCCCGCGTGGCCCGCGCATCGACTTTGAAAAGGTCGATCTGAACGGCGACGGCAAAATCACCCCGGAAGAAATGAGCACCTATCGCGCCACCAAATTCGCCGAGCAAGACGCGGACGGTGATGGTTTTCTGTCACGCGAGGAAATCTCGGCCGCCATTCTGGCCCGCATTCAGGACAACATGGACAAGCGGCTGGACCGGATGTTCAAGCGCGGGGATGCCGATGGCGATGGCATGATCTCGCTGGCGGAACTGCCCGGTGGCGGCGATCGTTCTGCCAAGCTGTTTGAGCGGCTCGACAAAGACGGTGACGGGGCGATTTCGGCGGATGAGATGGACGCCATGAAAAAACGCTTTGGCAAGCACAAGAAACCAAGCGACGAATAAGACCTGCGAGCAACGCTCCGGCGGGGTCAAACCTGCCGGAGCGAATTGCCCTTTGCGGTGAAACCGGTTAGTCGATTTGGGATGGAAATGGCGCTGGATGCATTGAATGACATAAGCGATGATGTGCTGCTGGTGCTTTATGCCAACGGTGATCGCACGGCGGCTTCGGCCCTGACCCTGCGCCTGACGCCTATGGTTTTCAGCCTTGCCAGTCGGGTTCTGAATGACCCTACCGAGGCCGAGGATGTGGTGCAGGACGCGATGCTGCGGCTGTGGAAAATGGCACCGGACTGGCGCCAGGGTGAAGCCAAGGTTTCGACATGGCTTTACCGTGTGACCAGCAATCTGTGCACGGATCGGCTGCGCAAACGCAAGGGTATCGGGCTGGAGCAAATCGCCGAACCTGAGGACGAGCGCCCGCCTATGGACAGCCGGTTGCAAACCGAGGATCGGGCCGTGGCCTTGCGGCGCGCCTTGGCCGAATTGCCGGATCGACAGCGTCAGGCGGTGATCTTGCGCCATTTCGAGGGGCTGGCGAATCCGGACATTGCCGAAGTGTTGCGGGTCAGCGTTGCGGCGGTGGAAAGCCTGATCGCGCGCGGCAAACGAAATCTGGCGCGCCTGCTGGCGGGGCAAAAAGCGGAACTGGGATTGGAAGAATGACAGAGAAACCAGAAGATAGCGGTGCGGATATGGGGCTTGCGGCTTTTTTTGCAGCCGAAAAATCCAGCGATTTGACGCCGCCGGATGATCTGATAGCCGCGGTTTTACGCGATGCTGCGGCGATGCAAGCTGCGCCTGCCGGGGGTGCGGCCCCCAGAGCAGGCAGAGGCACAGGGTTTGGCGATATTCTGCGGGCTTTTGGCGGTTGGCAGGGGGGATTGGTGCTGGCCAGTTGTCTGATTGTCGGGCTTTCGCTGGGCTATACCCCGCCTGACATCTTGCGGGATTTGGCCAGTGATATGCTGGATACAGCAGGAATTTCAACCGGCGGCGGGGCTTATTCGCCGCTTGAAGATATGTTGGCGGAAGGATAGATTATGGATGAAAAACAACAGGTTGCCCCCAAGCCCCGGCGCTGGATCAAGGTGATTTTTGTGCTGTCACTTGGCCTGAACATTCTGGTGCTCGGCCTTGTCGGCGGTGCGTTTTTGCGCGGTGGCCCGCCTGATCGGGTGCGGGTTGAACGTGACATTGCGGCCCTTGGTTTGCGGGTCTATTTCCGTGCCCTGAACGAGGGTGATCGCGCAGATATCCGCACCAATTTCAAACAATACCGGGGCCAGATCAAAGCCGGGCGCGGGCTGTTTCGCGCCCATCTTAAAGCTCTGGCCACGGCCCTGACGGCCGAGCCTTACGATCAGGCGGCGGTGGCGGCGGTGTTGTCTCAGCAAGCTGGGGTGGTGTCGGAAAACATGGCCGTTGGTCAGCGGGTTTTGCTGGCACAGATAGAAATGATGACGAAAAGCGACCGCGAGGCTTTTGCCGCAGCCCTGAAAAAACCGGCCAAACGCCGTCGTCCCTAGGCGGCGGATTCAAACAATGTCACCATATTGCGGCCATCGGATTTTGAGGCGTAAAGCGCCTTATCGGCCTGACAGATCAACGCGTCCACATCCTTTTCGCCGGGGTCGCCAAGGGTTACGCCAATGCTGACGGTCACCGGCAGACCCTCGGGCAGGCTGGCGCTTGCGAACACCTCGTCCTCGATCACTTTGCGCAGACGTTCGGAGGCGATGCGCGCCTGCGCTTGTGTGGTGTCAGGCAT
>JAADIC010000351.1 GCA_013151535.1 Alphaproteobacteria bacterium
TTGGCGGGGATGCCTTGGATCAGCCGGACCAGTCGGTGGGCGTCCTCGTCGCTGTCGTTAACGCCTTTCAGCATCACATATTCAAAGGTGATGCGCTCGGAATTTGACAGGCGGGGGTAATCTCGCAAGGCCTGCAAAAGCGCCGCGATATTCCATTTGCGGTTAATCGGCACAAGCGCGTCGCGCAGATCATCGGTGGTGGCGTGCAAAGAAATGGCGATCATGCAGCCGATTTCGCGCCCTGCGCGTTCGATCTCGGGCACCACGCCCGAGGTTGAAAGCGTGATGCGGCGGCGTGACAGTGATATGCCCTCGTTATCCATGGCGATCAGCATCGCATCGCGGACGTTTTCAAAGTTGTATAGCGGCTCGCCCATGCCCATCAGCACGATATTGGACAGCAGGCGTTTATCGCCTGGCGCAATGCCCCATTCGTCAAGGTCATCGCGCGCCACCAGAATTTGGCCGACGATTTCGGCGGCGGTCAGGTTGCGCACCAGTTTCTGGGTGCCGGTGTGGCAAAACGGGCAGGTCAGGGTACAGCCGACTTGTGAAGATATGCACAGCGTGCCGCGATCTTTCTCGGGGATGTAGACCGCCTCGACCTCATGCCCGCCGTCGGTGCGCAGCAGATACTTGCGGGTGCCGTCTTTTGACACTTGTTTGGTGACAATTTCGGGGCGGGCAACGGTAAATGTTTCCGCCAGCATGGCGCGAAACGGTTTGGCCAGATTTGTCATGGCGTCAAAATCACTGACGCCCTTTTGATAGATCCAGCCCCAGATCTGCCCAACCCGCATGCGGGCCTGTTTTTCAGGTGTGCCAGCCGCGATCAGGGCGGCGCGCATGGCATCGCGGCTGAGGCCGATCAGGTTTTGCCTGTCAGGCGCAGGTTCCTTGCGCTCAACGGTCAGATTATCGGGTGTGATGGGTTCGGACATGGTGCGGCCTTAAGAAAAGGGTGAGTCCCCTCCCCTATAGCAGAAGCCGGAAAAGATTAAGGGCTTACTGGGTGCAGCGGCGTTCGGCCTCTTCCAGGGCAGCCGTGAAGCCGAGCAGCGAAAACGTGTCTTCGGTCACTGTGCCGCGTGACGAGGTGGCCGTCATAACAGCGGTCGCGCCACGTTTCATCGATGTGGTGATCTTGGCGTCTTCGGCAATCGAGGCCGGCCACGCGTAATCACCATCGACGAACAATTCATAGCTGGCGGAGCCGACGCGCATATTGACGGTGGTGCCTTCCTTGAAGGTATAGCCGCCAGTGAACGAGATTTCGCCCTTCACATTGGTGCCGGGACGGAAGGACACAAAGATCAGGATATCACCGCGGTTCACCGCAACAACCTTGCCGTCGCGGGTGTTGACGGTGCTTTTGGGGGCAGAGACCACCCAGCATTCGGTCGGGTTGTCTTCGACGAAGATGCTCCAATCGGTTTTGGCGTCAACGCGGTTGTTGGATTGCTGGGCCATTGCCGGGCCTGCAAACATGCCCGCCAATGCGATTGCCGCGATTAGATTTACCGAAAGTTTTGCCATTCTACTCACAGCCTCCAGCCGTTTTCTGCCTCTGTCCGCCCGGGCCCTGGTTCGTTCGCTCAAACTCTGGATTGCCCACGCTCGCGTATACTATCACCTGCGGCTACAGTCTAACGCGGATTTCGGGTTTTTCCAGCCCCATTTGCGGATTTCCGCGCAAGGGGGTTTTTGATCATTTTGGGCTGGCAGTCAAAATGGAATTGGAGGATGGTCAGCGAAATTGTTCTGGTAGGATAGTACAGATGCAGGATGCAGTAAAACTGGTCGAAATCTGGCGTGGGCCGGTGCTTGAGGGGATCCATCGCGGCCATGCGGTGATTTGTGACGCCAAGGGGGAAATTCGCGCGTCCTGGGGCAACCCCGACTTGGTGTTTCTGCCGCGTTCGGCCAGCAAGATGCTGCAAGCCCTGCCCCTGATCGAAAGCGGTGCGGCGGCGGATTTGAAGCTGACGCCGGAGTTTCTGGCGTTGGCCTGTGCGTCACATAACGGGGCGGCGATCCATACGGATCGGGTGCAGAATTGGCTAAGGGCGATAGGCAAGGTGGATGATGATTTTCGCTGTGGCAGCCATGAGCCGAAGGATATCGAGGCACGCAACGGGTTGATTAAAACCGATCAAAGCCCGTGCCAGATGCACAATAATTGTTCTGGCAAGCACACTGGCTTTCTGTCTGTCGCCCGTCATCTGGGGGCGGGGCCAGAATATATCGACCCCGCGCATCCGGTTCAACTGGCGGTGCGCGAGGCGTTTGAAGATATGACCGGCCTTGAAAGCCCGGGTTTCGGAATTGACGGCTGCTCTGCCCCTAATTTCGCCACCACCTTGCGCGGTATGGCGCGGGCCATGGCCAAAATGGCCGATTGCGAAACCGGCAGCCAGACCCGCAACATGGCCGCCGCACGTTTGGTGGCGGCGATGGCCAAACATCCTGAACTTGTGGCGGGCGAGGGGCGCTCCTGCACCGAGCTGATGCGCGCCATGGGCGGCAAAGCCTCGATCAAAACCGGGGCCGAGGCGGTGTTTGTGGCGATATTGCCGGGGCCCGGCCTTGGCGTTGCGGTCAAGATCGAGGACGGTGGTACGCGGGCGGCCGAGGCGGTGATCGCATCACTTCTGGTGCAGCTCGGTGTGCTGGAGGCAGAGCATCCAACGGCGAAAAAATACATGTACGGGCCGATCACCAATTGCCGCGATACGGTGACGGGGCATCTTAAGGTGTTGATATAAGGATATTTGACTTTCTCAATAATTGTAATACACTGTATTACAATTATTCTCTCACATTCGGAAGTATACAGCAAATGACCACCGTTCCTTTTTCCATGAGAATTGAAGAAGACCTGAAAGCGGACCTAAAGCAAGAAGCCAAGCGGGTTGACCGCCCCGCTTCCTATCTCGCTTCGCGGGCTATTTCTGATTACCTCGCGCGCCAAAAGTTGGAGCGTGAACTTCTTCTTGGACGCATGGAAGAAGCAGAGGCTGGCGTCTTTGTTTCCGAAGACCGCGTAACGGCGTGGGTCGATTCATGGTTCACCGATACGGAGCTTCCAAGGCCCGAAGCCGACATTTTTCCGCGTAAATCCTAAACCATGAAAATCATATTTCTACCATCCGCACTCGATGATCTCGAGTGGATGAAACGTTATTACGAAACTGTCCTTCCCGCAGGCAAACCCCAAGCCGCAAAACGGTATCGCAATGCGCTGGCAATTGTCCGTGATAATCCCAAGGCTGGTGCGCCGTCCGAAGTGGTGGAAAAACTGCGAGAGCATCCCATTCCAAACACACCTTTCACGTTTATTTACCAGCTCACAAAAACAGAGATCCGCATTCTTCATGTTAGGGATCAACGCTCAAGTAAACTCATACGACGCCGACGTTAGGATGACCTAGCACGCCCCCTTGCGACCGCCCCCGGCGCGCGATATGTGCAACGCCATGACACATGGTTTCATAATGGATGATCGCGCGCGCCTGCCCTGGCGGTTTCATGGCGGGCTGCTGGAGCGGCTCTTTCGCGGCTGACGGCCGCCTGACCCACTCAAACACGCCAATTCTTTGCGGGAGGACATGATATGACCGCGCCAAAAACACTCTATGATAAAATCTGGGATGCCCATGTGGCCCATACGGATGAAGACGGTACCTGCCTGCTTTATATTGACCGGCATCTGGTTCACGAGGTCACCAGCCCGCAAGCCTTTGAAGGTTTGCGAATGGCGGGGCGCAAAGTGCGCAATCCGGAAAAGACCATTGCAGTGCCGGATCACAATGTGCCGACGACGCTGGATCGTGCCAAGGGGATCGAGAACGAAGAAAGCCGCATTCAGGTTGAGGCGCTCGATAAGAACGCGCGGGAATTTGGCGTGGTTTATTACCCCGTCGATGATGTGCGCCAAGGTGTCGTGCATATTGTTGGCCCCGAACAGGGCTGGACCCTGCCCGGTATGACGGTGGTTTGTGGGGATAGCCACACCGCCACCCACGGTGCGTTTGGCTCATTGGCGCACGGGATTGGCACGTCTGAGGTTGAGCATGTGCTGGCCACACAGACCCTGATCCAGAAGAAAAGTAAGAACATGAAGGTCGAGATTACCGGCAAATTGCAGCCCGGTGTGACCGCCAAGGATATCACCATGTCGGTGATCGGGGTGACCGGAACGGCAGGTGGCACCGGTTATGTGATCGAATATTGCGGCGAGGCGATTCGCGATCTGTCGATGGAAGGGCGGATGACCGTTTGCAATATGGCCATCGAAGGTGGCGCGCGCGCCGGTTTGATTGCGCCGGATCAAACCACGTTTGACTATTGCATGGGCCGACCCCACGCGCCAAAGGGTGCGGCTTGGGAGGCGGCGGTTGCCTATTGGAAAACCCTGTTTACCGATGAGGATGCGGTGTTTGACGAGGTCATCACCCTTAAGGGCGAGGATATTGCGCCGGTGGTTACTTGGGGGACCAGCCCTGAGGATGTGCTGCCGATTACTTCGGTTGTGCCAAGCCCGTCGGATTTTGAAGGCGGCAAGGTCGTGGCGGTTGAACGCGCGCTTGATTATATGGATCTGAAACCGGGTACGCCTTTGACCGATATCAAGATCGACACGGTGTTCATCGGCTCCTGCACCAACGGGCGGATTGAGGACTTTCGCGCCGTGGCCGAGGTCGTTAAAGGCCGCAAGATCGCTGACGGGATGCGGGCGATGATCGTGCCGGGTTCGGGCCTTGTGCGCGCACAGGCGGAAGAGGAAGGGCTGGCGGATATTTTCCTTGCGGCTGGATTTGAATGGCGGCTTGCGGGCTGTTCCATGTGTCTGGCGATGAACCCCGATCAATTGCAGCCGGGCGAGCGTTGCGCGGCCACCTCGAACCGCAATTTCGAGGGTCGCCAAGGGCGCGGTGGGCGCACCCATCTGGTTTCACCGGCCATGGCGGCGGCGGCGGCAGTGACCGGGTATCTGACGGATATTCGTACCTTTAAGTAAGGTGCTTGGCTTACCCTGCTGGAGCCTCCGGCGGGGATATTTGGGAACAAGAGAAGGCTCAATAGGATCTTACCGGACTATTGCAGGAGAATGTAACATGGATAAATTCACCACATTGTCAGGCATCGCGGCGCCGATGCCTTTGGTCAATATCGACACCGATATGATTATTCCGAAACAGTTTTTGAAAACCATCAAACGCTCGGGCCTTGGGGTCAATCTGTTTGACGAGATGCGCTATGATGACGACGGGGGCGAGATCGCGGATTTCGTGCTGAACAAAGCGGCCTATCGCAACGCCGAGATCATCGTGGCGGGCGAGAATTTCGGTTGTGGCTCCAGTCGCGAACACGCACCGTGGGCGTTGCTGGATTTCGGGGTGCGCTGTGTGATCTCGACCAGCTTTGCCGATATTTTCTACAACAACTGTTTCAAGAACGGGATTCTGCCGATCGTGCTGCCCAAAGAGCAGGTTGATGCGTTGATGGAAGATGCCGAACGCGGCGAAAACGCGCGGATCACGGTTGATCTTGAGGCGCAGACAGTTTCGGCCAGTGACGGCACAGAATTCGCCTTTGAGGTTGATGCGTTCAAGAAGCAATGCATGTTGAACGGGTTGGACGATATTGGCCTGACGATGGAAAAGATCGCCTCGGTCGATGCGTTCGAGGCGAAATATCAGGCGCAGATGCCTTGGGTCTAAGCCCACTTTAACCATAAATTCTGGATAATGGTGCAAAATGGAAACACATTGTTTCCGTTTTGCCCGTTAATTCCTGCCGACTCTTCAGGCACTTGACGAATTCTGCCCAATCAAGGCAAGATTGGGGCGAAAATGAGGCAATCCCGTTTGAGCGCGGGGATCAAGTTGGAACAGAAAACGGCATCGTATCGTTTTCGGCCAGACTGAAGGTGGAAAAGCAGTGGTTTCACAGCTAGTCGGAGCATTCGTTAGGGCCATTTTGGTGGCGTTGCTGGTGGCAACGCCGTCGATTGTTCTGCCCGGCGTCAGCAGTGAAGCGCGTGATATTTCGATGGTGTTCGCTTTGGTCGGGGCGGCGTTGACAATGTTTGAATATGGCTCGTCCCATCCGGGGCTGGTCGAATTTCGCTTTGCGCCGCCGTTCAATCGCATCCGTTTTGCCTCGCTTTTTCTGACAGTTTTGTTGCTGGCGATGATGTTCAGGGGCGAGGTTGGTGGCAGCGAGATGACCCAGATCGTGCGCGAAATTGGCGGGCTTGTGGGCAATGCCATGGATTTTCCCTTGAGTCCGGTGCGGATTTTAACTGCGCTGTTAACCAATGATGGCACGGCGGCGAATACCGAGCTTGTGCGTTCGGCGGCTGGCATCAGCTATGTGATTTCGCTGGTGTCGCTGGCGGTGTTCATGATTTTAATGCGCCTGCTGTCCTGGCCTTTGGGGCGCGGTTCGTTCAATGTCTGGGTCAATTTACCGACATTTGATCCGGCCTCGGGCCCGGATGTTGAAGCACGGTTAACGCGGGATGCACGCGTTAACCTTATCTTTGGATTTACCCTGCCATTCTTGCTGCCACTGGTTGCGCAGGTGGCGAGCGCCTATTTTGATTTTTCAGGGGTTCAAAGCAGCCAGACCTTGATCTGGATGGTGGCGGCATGGGCGTTTTTACCGGCAAGTCTGTTTATGCGCGGCATCGCCATGGGCAAAATCGCGCGGCTGATACGGCGCAAACGGGCGCAACTTCATGGGCCAGGAACCTCGGATTTTGCGGCTGCCTGATCCTGCTTTTGGCAGGGGTTGCGCAGGCCGAAACCATTCGCGTTGCCACTTATAATGTTGGATTGAACCGCAAGGGCCCGGGCCTGCTGGTGCGGGATTTGGTGCGAGGTAAGGACGAGCAGATTGACGCGGTTATTGCGGTGATTGCGCGCGTGAAACCTGATATTCTGCTGTTGAACGAGTTTGATTTTGATCGTGGTGGCGTGGCGCTGGGCCTGTTTGCCGATCGGCTGGCGGCCAAGGGCGCGGTTTACCCCTATCGGTTTGCCCGCGCGCCAAATTCAGGGCTGGCCAGCGGGGTTGATCTGGATGGCGACGGGCGGCTGAACGGGCCCGGGGATTCGCAAGGATATGGGCGGTTCTTTGGCGCGCGTGGTATGGCGATCCTGTCCCGGTTTCCGATTGACGTGGACGCGGTGCAGGACTTCTCCGGCCAGTTATGGAAGGATTTGCCGGGTGCGATGATGCCTGTGGTGGATGGTAAGCCATGGCCCTCGCAAGCGGCGTGGGATGTGCAAAGATTGTCGTCCAAGGGCCATTGGGATGTGCCGGTGATCCTGCCTGACGGCACGCGATTGCGCCTGCTGGCGGCGCATGCGACACCGCCGGTTTTTGATGGGCCCGAGGATCGAAACGGGCTGCGCAACCGCGATGAAATCCGGTTCTGGTCGCTGTATCTGGCGCGCCTTGAGCCCGATACGGGTTTTGTCATTCTGGGCGATTTGAATGCAGACCCCAAGGATGGCGAGGGGTCGCAAGGCGCGATTAACGCGTTGTTGTCGGACCCGCGTGTGCGTGATGTGCGCCCGTCAAGTTTAGGTGCGGTTGCGGCATCGGCGCGCCAAGGCGGGCCGAACAAGTTGCACTTGAGTGATCCGGCATTTGATACAGTGGATTGGGATGAAGCCCGCACGCCGGGCAATATGCGGGTGGATTATGTGCTGCCTTCGGCCAATCTGGATATATCCGGCGCAGGCGTGTTCTGGCCCGCGCCGGATGAGGATGGCTTTGAACTTGTTGGTTTAGATGGCAGCGTTGGGGCGCACCATCGCCTTGTCTGGGTCGATATCATGCGCTAGCGCATTGGCCAGCACAACGCGATTGGGCGTCATTTCAAAACCCGGCAGCAGGCGTTTCAGTTTTTTGTTGGAAAGCTGGTGGGCGGTGTTCCAGAGATAGCGCATCTCGGTCAATTCGCGCGCCAACTCCCAGAACGGCGACAGCAGGCGCATCATCAGCCATGGAAATTGGTTGACCTTGAGGCGGCGGTTGAGCAGGTTTTCCAAGGTCTCGTTGATCTCGTCGCCTGACAGGGTTTGACCGGCAAAGGGAATATCCTCGTATAGCTCAAGCTGGTCGCGCTTGTTGGCCAGCGCCACGGCGGCGCGGGCGAAATCGGGCACATAACAATAGGCGTGGGGAATGTCGGCGCGGCCCAGCAGCGTCAGCTTGCCTTTGGTCAGCCCCTTGAACATCACCATGTCAAAGATGGTTTCGCTTGAGTCCGGGTCGATGATATCGCCCGCGCGCAGGTTGATGGTTTGCACACCGCTTTGGGCGGCGCGGCGATAGGTTTCCTCCATCTCTTTGCGGATATGGCCTTTGCGGCTGTTTGGGTTGTGCGGGGTGTTTTCGTCCCAAATACCGGGGGTGTCGCCCAAGGGGTAAACATTTCCGGGCAGGATCACGGTCGCGCCGCTGGCTTTGGCGGCTTGGATCACATCGGCGGTGATCGCGGGGATCAGCTTGGCCCAGTTGTGATAGGCAGGCGGGTTCAGGCCGTTGACGATGATATCGGCCCCGATGGCGGCCTTGGTCATGTCGGTATTGCGGTCGTAATGGCGGACACTCCAACCGTCGGCTTTGAAGGCGATGGAACAGGCGCGACCGAATTTGCCGGATGCGCCGAGGATGAGGGCGGTTTTGGTCATGGATTTGTCCTTTTGCTGATCTGAACTGAACATAGACTTTCCTTATTGAATGGGAATTGGCAGGGTACGCATTGATGCCATGCATTCTTGAATGGATAAGATATGAACAAATTTGACTGGTCGCTGGTACAAAGCTTTCTTGCGGTGGCCGAGGATGGCTCGTTCTCGGCTGCGGCGCGCAGTCTTGGCATCAGCCAACCGACAGTTGGTCGCCAGATTGCAGAGCTGGAACGGCAGATGGGGACACCGCTGTTTCAGCGCGAAAACCGCGGTCATCGGCTGACCGATGCGGGGGGCGAGTTGTTGGGCCATGCGCACGCCATGCAGGTTGGGGCGGCGCAGATGTCACTGGCGGCGGCGGGGCAGTCGCAGGTTTTGTCGGGCACTGTCAGGATTACGGCCAGCGTGGTGGTGTCGCATTACCTGCTGCCGTCGATTTTCGCTGATATTCGCCGCGCCGAGCCCGAGATCGAGTTGGAGCTAAACCCCTCGGACGCCACTGAAAACCTGCTGTTTCGCGAGGCTGATATTGCGGTGCGGATGTATCGGCCCGAACAGTTGGACGTCATTACCCGCAAGGTTGGGGCGCAGAGGTTCGGGCTTTATGCCTCGCGCGATTTTATCGCCGCCCATGGGCAGCCAGAAACATTGGAGGAATTTCGCAATTTTGATGTGATCGGCTATGATCGCTCGGACCTGATGATTGAGGGCATGCGGGCGATGGGGATTGCAGCGGACCGGTCCTATTTCACCATCCGTTGTGACAACCAGACGGTTTACGTTGAAATGGTGCGCGCGGGCTGTGGCATTGGGGTGGTCGCTGAAAACGTGGCGGCGGCGGATGACGGGCTGGTGCGGGTGTTGCCGGAGGTGGCCATTCCTGATCTGCCGATCTGGTTGACGGCGCATGCGGCGCTGCGATCTTCGCCGCGTATCCGGCGCATTTATGATCTGCTGGCCGAGGGGTTAATTCGGGTCGCTGGTGCTTGACCCCATCCTGTGCAGGGTTTACCCGAACTGGCAAAGAATTCGCGTAAAAGGACCAGAAAAATGAGCAACCCAACCCTTCTGATATTGGCTGGCGACGGCATCGGCCCTGAGGTTATGACCGAGGTTCGCAAAGTGATCGACTGGTTTGGGGCCAAGCGTGATTTGGTGTTTGATGTCTCTGAGGATCTGGTTGGTGGCGTGGCTTATGATGCCCATGGAAAACCCCTGTCAGATGAAACCATGGCCAAGGCGATGGCAGTTGACGCGGTGCTGCTGGGCGCGGTTGGCGGGCCGAAATATGACGAGCTTGATTTCAGCGTGAAACCTGAACGTGGCTTGCTGCGCTTGCGAAAAGAGATGGATTTGTTTTCCAACCTGCGCCCGGCCCAATGCTTTGACGCACTGGCGGATTTTTCGTCGCTGAAAAAGGAAATCGTGACCGGGCTCGATATCATGATCGTGCGCGAATTGACCAGCGGGGTTTATTTCGGCGAGCCGCGCGGGATTATTGACGATAACGAAGGCGGGCGCATTGGCGTTAATACCCAACGTTATACCACCAATGAAATTCGCCGGGTTGCGCGCTCGGCCTTTGAGCTGGCCAAGAAGCGGGGCAACAAGGTTTGCTCGATGGAAAAAGCCAACGTGATGGAAAGCGGCATTCTGTGGCGCGAGGAAGTGCAGTGGGTGCATGACGTTGAGTATCCCGAGGTTGAGCTTTCGCATATGTATGCTGACAATGGGGCGATGCAATTGGTGCGGATGCCCAAGCAGTTTGATGTGATTGTGACCGATAACCTGTTTGGCGATATCCTGTCCGATTGCGCGGCAATGCTGACCGGCAGCCTTGGCATGCTGCCCTCGGCCAGCCTAGGCGCGCCGATGGAGAACGGTCGGCCTCGGGCGATGTATGAGCCGGTGCATGGCTCGGCCCCGGATATTACCGGCAAGGGTCTGGCCAATCCCTGCGCCAGTATCCTTAGTTTTGCCATGGCCTTGCGTTATTCGTTCGATCAGGGCGATGAGGCAACGCGACTGGAGGCAGCGGTTGAGACTGTGCTGGCCGATGGCGTGCGCACGGCGGATTTGATGCAGGCCGGTGATGGCACGCCTGCCAGCACAACCGAAATGGGTGACGCGGTTCTGGCGGCACTTGAGGCCAGCCTCTGAAACCGCAAAACGCCTTGAGCGGTGCCCTGTTCGGGCTGCTGGCGTTCGGGTTGTTTGCCACCCATGATGTGGTTTTGAAATTTCTGGGCGGGTCTTATTCGGTTTTTCAGATCGCGTTTCTGACCTCGTTGTTTTCGATGCCGCTGGTGCTGGTTCTGCTGATCCTTGATCGTGAAGGCGGCACGTTTCGCCCGAAAAATCCCGGCTGGATGGCGGTGCGGGTGGCGACCGCCGTGGTTATCACGCCCAGCATTTTCTTTTCGTTTACGGTTCTGCCTCTGACCGAGGTTTATGCGATTCTGTTCTCAACGCCTTTGTTTGTGACGGCCCTGTCGGTGCCGATCCTGAAAGAAAGCGTCGGAGCCTATCGTTGGGGCGCGGTTCTGGTTGGTTTCGTCGGCGTGCTGTTCGTGATCCAGCCCGGTGTCAGCGTGGTTGGCATTGGTCACGCCACCGCGCTGTTCGGGGCATTTGGTGCCGCAGTTGCCTTTGTCGTGGTGCGCAAAATCGGCGGGCAGGAGCGCAATGCGGTGATGGTTGGTTATCCGCTGATGGCCAATCTGGTGTCGATGGGGCTGGTGCTGCCGTTTGTCTATCAGCCGGTTCCTATCGGGGATCTGGGGCTGAGCGTGCTTATGTCGGTGCTTGGGTTCAGCGCATTACTCAGCGTGCTGGCGGCCTATCGGCGGGCCAGGGCGGTTGTGGTTGCGCCCATGCAATATTCGCAAATCCTGTGGGCGCTGGCCTATGGGGCGTTGTTTTTTGGCGAGGGGTTGGATTTCAACGTCGGCGTCGGAACGCTGATTATCGTCAGCAGCGGGGTGTTTATTCTGTGGCGCGAGAACCGGGTCAAAAAATAAAGACGGCCGGATAATGAAATCCCGCCGCCTTCCGAATTTACCTTGAAGTCTGCTCAGGTCACCATATCGATGCCCGAAATCTCGGCTTGCTCAACCAGGCTGTTGACCAGATTACTTGCCGCCCTGGTCCATGCGATCCGTTCCAACTGTTCGCGGATATCGGCCTTGGTGGCGTCGGGGTTGTCTTTGAACCGCTTTGTCACTGCCGTGACCTCGTCATCTGTCACCTTTGCCGGTTTCAGATTGGCATCGAGATAGGCGCGGATCACCGCCTCTTCTTCGGTTTCGGCCCGATCCGGACCAAGCGAGGCGGGTTTTGAGATCAGGCCTGATTGCGCCACTTCCTGCAACAGCAGCTTGCGGATGACCAGTGCCCGCGCCGCAGCGCGCCATGCCAGCCCCGGCTTACCCGCCGGGGCCTTGTGGTTTTGTGCTTCAACCGCGATTTCTGTGGCCGGGATTTTATCGCCATTCACAAAAACGTCGGGGGTCAGGGGTTTCATGATTTCTCCTTTAACCTTTGCGACGGGTGCGCACGATCTGAAAGCCCGGCCGCCAGATATAGCGGATCGGGGCGGACAGCATGTGTACCAGCCTTGTGAACGGGAAGATCGCGAAGATCGACAGGCCAAGCACGATGTGCAGCTTGAACAGGATGTTGACCTCGGCGATGTAGCTGGCGGCGTTGCCATCAAACGTGATGATGCCGTTGGCCCAGGCCATCAGTTTGGCCATCTCTTTACCGTCCAGATGCTGGAAGCTGACAAACACCGTGGCTACCCCCAGCAGAAGCTGGGCAATCAGGATCAGCAGGATCGCGTTATCGGCAAAGCTGGAACTGGCCCGCACGCGTGGATCGGTAAACCGCCGATGCGCCAGCATGATGCCGCCGATCAGTGCCATGACACCGGCAAGACCGCCGCCCACGGCTGCCAAAAGCTGCTTGGTGGTGTGGCCGACGCCCAATGCATCGTAAAACTCGATCGGCAAAAGCAAGCCGAACAAATGACCGGCAAAGATGATAAGCACGCCCACATGGAACAGGATCGAGCCCATGATAAGCTGCTTGCGCCGCAGCAATTGGCTGGAGCTTGATTTCCAGGTGAAAGGGTCGCGCTCGTAACGTGCGACAGACCCGACCAGCAGGATTGTCAGCGCGATATAGGGGAAGGTTCCGAAAAGAAACTGTTGCATGTTCGCCTCCTATTCCGACAACTGCGCGGCTTGCGCTTTGGCGGGTGTGGTTTCCATATTGGCCAGCATATCCCGCGAGATCGGGCAACCGGCATTGGGGTCGGGGCCGAAAGTTACCTCGGCCTCTTCCCAGATATCATCGAGCGCTTGCAGGTCTTCGGGATCGTCGTCTTTGACCGACAACAATTCCTGCACCTCCTTGCTGGTGCTTTCAACGTCGGCAAATTCCGTCAGGGCCGTTAAAACCGGCGCATAGCTGCTTTCGCGCCGTGTCAGGCGTTCGGCCAGTGTTGCCAGAATATGCCCGGCGTCCTGTAACAGCTCGCGCGCTTCGGCCAAAGACTTTGTCGAGATGAACTCCAGCAGGATCGGCAGGTGATCTGGCAGTTCCGAACTTTCCAGCTCGAACCCACCAGCGCGGTAGGTTTCCAGCAGATCGACCATGGCCGGGCCACGGTCACGGCTTTCGCCATGCACATGCTCGAACAGGTTGAGCGACAGGGTGCGCGAGCGGTCAAACAGCAGCACGAAACGCTCTTGCAGGTCGTAGATGTCCATGCTGCGCAGATCGTCAAGCAGCGGTTTCAAGGCCGCTTGCGCTTCCTCGGAAAGGATAGCTTCAGATGCCATCACTTGCGCGATGTCGTCTGCTGCCTCTTTCAGCTCAAGGCTGGGATAACACAGCAGCGCCGAGAGGGCTTTGAATGACTTGCTCATTTTGCACCTCCCATCGCGTCACTGGTTGGCAGCACGAATTTGCGCGAACCAAACAGCTTGCCGCCGCTTGAACCGGTCGAGCAACCGTTGCCATCGGTGAAGCCACAGCCACCACGCAATTCCAGCGCGTCTTGGGTATCTTCGCGGTGGGCGGTTGGCACCTTGAACCGCTCGTCGTAATCCGCCAAAGCCATGATTTTATACATGTCCTCGATCTGTAACGCCGTCAGACCGACGCGTTTGGCGATCTCAAGATCAATCACCCCATCCACGGTTTTGCTGCGCATATAGGCACGCATGGCCAGCATCCGTTCCAGCGCCGTGATAACCGGCGCATCGTCGCCCGCTGTCAGCATGTTGGACAGATAACGCACCGGAATGCGCAAGGAGGAGACATCCGGCATATCGCGATCAATGCCGATTTTACCAGCTTCGGCGGCGTTCTTGATCGGCGAAAGCGGCGGGATGTACCAAACCATCGGCAGCGTGCGATATTCGGGATGCAGCGGGAAGGCCACCTTCCAATCCATCGCCATCTTCCAGATCGGGCTTTCCTGCGCGGCTTTGATCCAGTCCTCACTGATGCCATCGCGCTTGGCGGCGGCGATTACTTCGGGGTCGTGCGGGTCAAGGAATACGCCAAGCTGGGCGTCATAAAGATCGGTTTCACCTTCAACCGAGGCGGCCTCTTTGATCTTGTCCTGATCGTACAGCATTACACCCAGATAGCGGATGCGCCCGACGCAGGTTTCCGAACAGACCGTTGGCAATCCGCTTTCGATGCGTGGATAGCAGAAGGTGCATTTTTCGGATTTGCCGCTTTCCCAGTTGTAATAGATTTTCTTGTAGGGACAGCCCGATACACACATGCGCCAGCCGCGGCATTTTTCCTGATCGATCAGAACGATGCCGTCTTCTTCGCGTTTGTAGATCGCGCCGGATGGGCAAACCGCCGAACAGGTCGGGTTCAGACAATGTTCGCACAGGCGCGGCAGGTACATCATGAAAGTATTTTCATACTCGCCATAAATTTCCTTCTGGATGCTATCAAAGTTGTAATCCTTGGAGCGTTTTGAAAACTCGCCACCAAGGATTTCTTCCCAGTTCGGGCCGTGCTCGATCTTTTCCATCCGCTCACCAGTGATCTTGGAGCGGGGGCGGGCTGTGGGGAACGCCTCCATCTCGGGCGCGGATTTCAGGTGGTCATAGTCAAAATCATACGGCTCATAGAAGTCGTCGATTTCCGGCAGGTCGGGGTTGCCGAAGATGTTGGCCAATATCCGCCATTTCGCCCCCTGTTTGGGCTGCAATTTGCCGGATTTTGTCCGCTCCCAGCCACCGTTCCAGCGCTGCTGGTTTTCCCAGTCTTTGGGATAACCAATGCCGGGTTTGGTTTCGACGTTGTTGAACCAGGCGTATTCAACACCTTCGCGTGAGGTCCAGACGTTTTTACAAGTGACCGAGCAGGTGTGGCACCCGATGCATTTATCAAGGTTCAGAACCTTGCCGATTTGTGCACGAACTTTCATTGGGCTGCCTCCACTTTGGCTGGCTTATCCAGCCAGTCGATTTTTGTCATTTTGCGCAGGATCACAAATTCGTCGCGGTTAGAACCAACCGTTCCGTAATAGTTGAACCCGTAAGACTGCTGGGCATAGCCACCAATCATATGGGTCGGTTTCACCGTCGTCCGTGTGACCGAGTTATGGATGCCGCCCCTAAGGCCGGTTTGTTCAGACCCCGGCGTATTCACGATCTTTTCCTG
>JAADIC010000089.1 GCA_013151535.1 Alphaproteobacteria bacterium
TCGGGAACAAGAAACCCCTTATCGTCCTTGGTCGTGGCAGCGAATTCGGCGGCGGCAGATGCTTCCATCCGCAAATCAAGCTCACCGCGAACCACGCCGTCAAAATGCGAGATTACCGCTGTCGGATGCAATCGGCGCGAGGCAGGCGACAGGAATTCGATCATCGAAGCGGCGAAATAGAAGGCGTCAATATCGCGCCGGAAATCACGCTCAATATTGGGCCGCAGGATTTTCACCGCCACATCCTGGCCGGTTTCGCGCACAGTCGCACGGTGGACCTGCGCAATCGAGGCGGCAGCAACGGGTTCACTGAAAGACGAAAACAGCGTGTCCACCGGCTGGCCGAGTTCCTGTTCAACCATCGCATGGGCCTCGACCATGGAAAAGGCTGGCAGTTTGTCTTGCAGGATGCGCAACTGTCCGGCCAGCTCGTCACCCACCACATCAGGGCGGGTCGACAGGATTTGCCCGAACTTGATATAGGCCGGGCCAAGGGCGGTCAGGGCGCGCAAAACCGGCGGCTGATTGGGGTCGCCGCGCAGTCCCAGCCATTTGAACGGCCAGCCCAAAACCCGCGCGGTAATGCGCAAAGCAGGCGGAACATCCAGCGCCTCAAGCGCGATTTTCATCGCCCCCGTGCGCTCAAACGTGGCGCCGGTGCGGACCAGCCGCCAGATATTGTGCGGTCCGCGCATTCAGATTTTCCAGCCGGAATGCAGGGCGGCGATGCCAAGGCTCAGGTTGCGGTATTTCACGTTTTCAAAACCGCCCGCGCGGATCATTTCGGCAAACGGTTCCTGCTTTGGAAACTTGCGAATGCTTTCGACAAGATATTGATAGCTGTCACGATCATTGGCGATGATCTTGCCCAAGGGCGGAATGACGTTGAAGGAATATTGGTCATAGGCCCATTGCAGCCCCGGATTTGGAATTGCACTGAACTCCAGCACCATGAACCGCCCACCGGGTTTCAGCACGCGGTAGGCCTCGTTAATCGCGTCCTGAATGCGGGTGACGTTTCTGATGCCAAAGCTGATGGTATAGACGTCAAAAGTGTTATCGGCAAAAGGTAGCGCCATGGCGTCACCGCAAACCCAATTGAGCTGATCGGCCTGCTGCACCGCCTCTGGGCGCAGTTTGCCCGCGTCCAGCATACCCTGCGTCATATCAAAAACCGTGGCGTGCGCGTTGGGCGCGCGTTTCAGGAACCGAAACGAGATATCGCCCGTACCGCCCGCCACATCCAACAGCTTCTGGCCATTGCGCGGTGCCAGCCAATCCATCATCGCGTTTTTCCAGATGCGGTGGATGCCAAGGCTCATGGCGTCGTTCATCACGTCGTATTTATCGGCCACATTCGAGAAAACCCCATGCACCATGCCGGCCTTGGCGTCCTCGGCCACGGTTTGATTGCCGAAATGGGTAGTTTTTTCTGTCATGGCCCTTGCCGATCTGCGTAACTGTCTATTCTTATAGGCATGTTTGGCGGGGTTACAATGCGAACCCGCGCGGCAAAAGGTGTGAAATGCCCGAACTTCCCGAAGTTGAAACCGTCCGGCGTGGGCTGGTCCCCGTGATGGAGGGGCAGGTGATCGCGCGCGCTGATATTCGCCGCCCCGATCTGCGTTGGCCGTTTCCGCCGCGCATGGCTGAACGCTTGACAGGGCAGAGGGTTTTGCGCTTGCGGAGGCGGTCAAAATACATCCTGTGCGATCTGGCCTCGGGCGAAACATTACTGATCCACCTCGGCATGTCCGGGCGGATGACCATCAATCCAAAACCGCTGGCCCCGGAAAAACACGACCATGTGGTGTTGGATATGGAGACCGGAGCGCGGATCACCTTTAATACGACGCCCGCCGGTTCGGAGCGATGGACCTTTGTGCCACGGATGATGTCGAAAACCACAAATTCCTGCGCAATCTCGGGCCGGAACCGCTGGGCAATGAGTTTGACGAGGCCTATCTGCAAGCGGCCCTCAAAACCCGCAACACGCCGATCAAATCGGCCCTGCTGGACCAGAAAATCATCGCCGGACTTGGCAATATTTATGTGTGCGAGGCGCTGTGGCGCGCCCATATCGCGCCCACGCGCAAATCAAACAGCCTATCGGCCAAGCGCGTTGGCGCATTGGTACCGGTGATTCGCGATGTTTTGGGCGATGCGATCGCTGCTGGGGGTTCTTCTCTCAAGGATTTTCGCCAGACCGATGGTGAGCTTGGATATTTTCAACACAGTTTTGCCGCCTATGGTCGCGCTGGTGAAGCCTGCCGAACCCCTGATTGCAAAGGGAAAATCAGCCGCATCGTGCAATCGGGCCGCTCGACCTTCTTTTGTAACAGATGCCAAAGATAGCTTGAATGACCCGTTCAAAGTGATAATGCAATCCTCCTGACAGCCACTGCAAGGGAACCACGGATGGCCTATGAGACGCTGATAGTCGAAATTGAAGACCATGTCGGTCTGATCCGTCTGAATCGCCCTGATGCAATGAACGCTCTCAACAGCCAATTGCTGGGCGAGCTGGCCTGCGCCCTCAAGGCCATGGAAGCCAACGAAAAGGTCCGCGCGATTGTGCTGACTGGTTCGGACAAGGCGTTCGCGGCGGGGGCTGATATCAAGGAAATGTCGGGAAAATCCTTTGTCGATATGTTCGCGTCAGATTTCTTCACACCAGAAACCGAGGCGCTGTTGCGCTGTCGCAAACCGATCATCGCGGCGGTTGCCGGTTACGCGCTGGGCGGTGGCTGTGAATTGGCGATGATGTGCGATTTCATCTTATGCGCGGATAACGCCAAATTCGGCCAGCCGGAAATCAACCTTGGCGTCATCGCCGGTATCGGCGGCACCCAGCGCCTGACCCGATTCGTTGGCAAATCCAAGAGCATGGAAATGCATCTGACGGGCCGGATGATGGACGCGACCGAGGCCGAGCGCTCGGGCCTTGTCAGCCGCATCGTCCCGGTCAAGAAACTGGTGGAAGAGGCATTGTCGACCGCCGCCAAGATCGCTGAAAAATCCAGCCTCGCCAATATGGCGGTGAAAGAGGCCGTGAACCGCGCCTATGAAACCACCCTGCGCGAGGGTTTGCTGTTTGAGCGCCGGCTGTTCCATTCGCTGTTCGCCACCGAGGATCAATCCGAGGGTATGGCCGCGTTTCTGGAAAAACGGGAGCCTCAGTTTCGGGGCAAATAATGCGTGGCAACGGAATTTCTTGAGCGTTAGCGGAACATTATGCGACAGCCGAAAATTCTGACTACGCTTCAAACCTATACATTGAAACTGTTCGCGTCTGATGCGCTGGCTGGGCTGACCGTTGCCATGGTGGCAATCCCGCTGAGTATTGCATTGGCTGTGGCTTCAGGCGCGACACCGGCGCAGGGTTTGACCACCGCAATCGTTGCCGGTTTTTTCATATCGCTTCTGGGCGGCAGCCGGGTGCAGATCGGCGGGCCGACCGGTGCCTTTATCGTTGTGGTGTTCGGGGTCATTGCCGAGCACGGTTATGACGGCCTTGTGCTGGCGACATTGTTGGCCGGTTTGATCCTGCTTCTGGCCGGGTTCCTGCGCATCGGCAACCTGATTTCCTATGTGCCCGAGGCCGTCGTCAGCGGTTTCACCATTGGTATCGCCATCATTATCGCCACCAGCCAGCTCAAGGATTTTATGGGGCTTTCGGTTGAGACCATGCCGGCGGATTTTCTTGAAAAACTGCCGGTGCTGTGGCAGGCGCGCGATAGCATCAACCTGTCGGCGGTTTCAATCGCGCTGGTGACACTGGTTTTGATCGTTGTGCTGCGCCGCGTAGTGCCCAGGTTTCCGGGCCTGATCGTCGCGATTGCAATCGGTTCGGCCTTCGCGGTTTTGTTTGAATTTCCGGTTGAAACCATCACCTCGAAATTTGGCGGTTTGCCGCGCAGTTTGCCCCTGCCCGCCTTGCCAGCAATATCCATGGACAAGGTCATCGAATTGCTACCTTCTGCCATGGTGATCGCTTTTCTGGCAGGCGTGGAATCACTGCTATCCGCCATCGTTGCGGATCGTATGGTCGGCGGGCGTCATCGCCCGAATGCCGAGGTGATGGCGCAGGGCTTTGCCAATATCGCCTCGTCCATGTTTGGCGGCCTGCCCGCCACCGGCGCGATTGCGCGCACGGCGACGAATGTTCAGGCCGGCGGGCGCACGCCGGTTGCGGGCCTGTTGCACGCGTTTTTCGTGCTTGTCATCATGATGCTGATCGCCCCTTTGGCGGGATACATGGCCATGCCCGCGCTGGCGGCCCTACTGATCCTGATCGCCTGGAACATGAGCGAGCCGCAGTGCTGGAAAGCGCATTTAACCGCCCCGTTGCAGGACCGTCTGTTGTTGTTAAGCACCCTCATTCTAACCGTGCTGGTCGATCTGACGGTCGCAATCGGTGTTGGCGTGGCCATCGGGCTGGCCTTGCGGTTGCGTAAACGCAAGCCACCGAAAGTGGGTGATCTGGACGATTGGACAACCCCTTCGCGCTGATCGGGAGAAAACGGGCTCAGCCCCATACATTTTTCGCTTCCAATCACTATGATTCT
>JAADIC010000063.1:0-746 GCA_013151535.1 Alphaproteobacteria bacterium
TACTGGCTCTACGACCGGATCGTGGGCATTGACAACATGAAGATGGGGTGAACGAGATGGCGACTGCGTATAAATACATCCCGCCCAAACCGCCCATGTGGTTCAATCTGGCCTGGACTGGTGGTTTCGGTGCCATTGTCGGGTTCCTGACGGCCCAGGGAAATACCGGCCTGATGCTGCCCTATCTGGTTATCGGTGGGATTGTGTTCGCGGCACTGGCGCTGGTTTCGATCCTTGCGTTGAAAAGCAAGAAACAGGCATCGCTGGTTTCGGTTCTGGTGCTTTTTGCCATCGGGTATTTCTACGCGGGCCTGTCCTTTGGCGTTTTGCTGGCCCTGTTGGGCTATATCCTTGGCCGGATGGCGCGCTGGCTGGCCTCGGGCGATTACCGTCTGAACCTGCCACCTTTACGAGACCACGGGTTCGGTTTTATGGTTCTATACATTCCGCGGCATATGCGGACTGGTGTTTCTGTTCCTGATTACGCCCATCATCATCGTGATGCCGCTTAGCTTCAACATACAGCCCTATTTCAGCTTTACCGACGGTATGCTGTCTTTTGACCCGGCTGCATTTTCCCTGCGCTGGTATCTGGATATTCTTGAGAACGGCATGGTTGATCCTACCGCCACTGTCGGCTGGTGGTCGGATGTGTGGAACAACGCGCAATGGATCCGCTCGGTGCGCAATTCGTTCTTTATCGGTATTCTGGCAACCCTGCTGGCGACCTCGATCGGCACTTTGGC
>JAADIC010000063.1:809-3525 GCA_013151535.1 Alphaproteobacteria bacterium
CCGATGATTGTGCCGCTGGTGATTATCGCATCCGGCATGTTCTTTTTCTTTTCTGATGTGGGGATCGCGAAAACCTATCTCGGCATCATTATCGCCCACGCGGTGCTGGGCACGCCTTATGTGATTATCACCGTCACCGCGACGCTTGTGGGTTTTGACAACAGCCTGACCCAGGCCGCGGCCAATATGGGGGCAGGGCCTGCGCGCACCTTCTTCAAGGTGCAAATGCCGCTGATCCTGCCCGGGGTGATTTCAGGTGCGTTGTTCGCCTTCATCACCTCGTTTGACGAAGTGGTGGTGGTGCTGCAACTGGCCGATGTCAAACAGCGCACCATTCCGCGCCAGATGTTCAGTGGTATTCGCGAGCAGATCAGCCCGACGATTTTGGCGGTGGCGACGATTCTGGTGATTGTCTCGGTCTGTTTATTGTCGGTTCTGGAACTGTTGCGCCGCCGCTCGGAACGGCTGCGGGGGGTATCACCGGCCTAGGGGCAACTCCGGCCTGACGGGCCAGGATATCGAGGATATGATGGACAATCACGGTTATGAGGGCGGGCGGCTCAACCTGCCATTCGTTGGCATCGCCACCTTCGCCAAGAAACCTTATGTGCAGGATTGGGATAATATAGTCGCCGATGTGGCGATCCTTGGCGCGCCGTTTGATGCCGGCACCCAGTTTCGCAGCGGTGCGCGGTTCGGGCCACGCGGGGTGCGCGAGGCCTCGACCCTGTTTTCATTCGGCCATGCCGGGGCTTACGATCACGAAGACGACGCCACCTATCTGGGTGCCGATGTGCGCATCGTCGATATGGGGGATGCCGATATCATCCACACCGACACCGTGAGTTCCCACGCCAACATCGAATTTGGCGTGCGCAAGGCGCTGGCGGCCGGGGCGTTGCCGGTGGTCATTGGCGGCGATCACTCGGTCAATATCCCTTGTGTGAACGCCTTTGACGATCAGGGCGATATCCACATCTTGCAAATCGACGCCCATCTTGATTTCGTCGATGAACGCCACGGCGTGCGCTTTGGCCATGGCAACCCCATGCGCCGCGCCGCCGAAAAACCATATGTGACGGGGTTGACCCAGCTTGGCATCCGCAATGTGTCCTCCACCGCCAAAGAGGGTTACGCGGCAGCGCGCGACATGGGCTCCGATATCCTGTCCGTGCGCCAAGCGCGTGCGCTGGGGGTGGACGGCGTGGCCAAGCGCATCCCCAAAGACGCGCGGCTATATGTGACCATCGACATTGACGCCTTCTGCCCGTCAATCGCGCCGGGAACCGGCACGCCCAGCCATGGCGGGTTCCTGTATTACGAGGTGCTCGAGCTGCTGCAACAGGTGGCGCGCGAGCATGAAATCGTCGGCATCGATCTGGTCGAGGTTGCGCCGGATTATGACCCCACGGGCGGCACGTCCATTCTGGCGGCCCAGTTGCTGCTGAATTTTCTGGGGTTCATTTTCCACAAAGCTGACGAATAATCTGTCGAAAATTATTCCCGCAAACACATCTTGCACCCCACCACCACTATCCCTATCGTCCAGCGCAGGCCTTCGGCGATGGCGTCGCCGGTACTCCCGCCTATTGGTCCTGAACGCCGGGATCTTTTGGCGGGTCTTGGCATGCATGACCCCCGCCACAGGAGGTCAAAATGACAAATACCCGCGAAGATTTCTATCGGTTCCACAATGGCGAAAAGGCCCGGCTGGCGTTTTCGCCGCAGGAATATGATGCAAGGCTGACAGACCTGCGCGTGATTATGCTGGACGCCGGGGTCGATGTGGCCGTTCTAACCTCGATGCACGCCATCGCCTATTATTCCGGTTTCCTATATTGCAGTTTTGGGCGCCCTTATGCGCTGGTGGTCACACCAAGCGACGCAGTTACGATCTCTGCCGGGATCGACGCGGGCCAGCCTTGGCGGCGTTGTCATACGGATAACATCACCTACAGCGACTGGACGCGCGACAATTACTGGCGCGCGGTGGCGCATGTGGCCGGGCAGGGCGCGGCCGTCGGTTTTGAGGCCGATCACCTGACCTCGGCCCAGTGCGACAAGCTAAAGAGGTTCCTTGCGCCTGCGCAAATCACCGACATCGCGCCTGCAACCATGCGCCAGCGGATGCACAAAAGCCCGGCCGAGATCAGCTTGATCCGCGCCGGTGCGGCGGTGGCGGATGTGGGCGGTTATGCCATGCACGACACCATCCGCGAAGGTGTGCGCGAGATTGATGTGGCCATGGCCGGTCGTGACGCCATGGAGGCCGAGATCGCCGCCCGTTTCCCCGATGCCGAGTACCGCGATACATGGGTGTGGTTCCAGTCGGGGTTGAACACCGATGGCGCGCATAACCCTGTCACCTCGCGCCTCTTGCAGCGCGGCGATATCCTGTCGCTGAACGCTTTTCCGATGATTTCCGGCTATTACACCGCGCTTGAGCGCACCCTGTTTGTGGGCGAGGTCGATGCCGCCTCGCGCAGCATCTGGGAGGCGAATGTTGGCGCGCATGAATTGGGCATCGCGCGGATAAAACCGGGCGCAACCTGTTCGGGCATCACCGCCGAGATCAACGACTTTTTCGCGGCCCGCGATTTGCTGCAATACCGCTCGTTCGGCTATGGCCATTCGTTTGGTGTGCTGTCGCATTATTACGGTCGCGAAGCCGGGTTGGAGCTGCGCGAAGATATCGACACGGTGCTGGAGCCGGGCA
>JAADIC010000042.1 GCA_013151535.1 Alphaproteobacteria bacterium
GGTGCGGGGCATATGGAAGGCGGATGTGACCAACACCCAGGTTTGGCCCGGTTTTGGTTGCAAAAGCGCGTAGGTTAGGCGGGCATTCTCGGCCGTGTTACGGGATTTGCTTTCCAGAATGAGGCGGTCAGCCGGAATCCCCTGTTCCAAGAAAAACTGCTTTGCCACAGTTGCTCCACTGATGCCTTTCTCCAACGCGTCCCTCAAAGAGCCGCTGCCGCCGGTGAAAACGATTTTGGCCTTTGGGAATCGTCGTGCCAACGCCAGCGCGGCGGTAAACCGCTCCCCGGCGTCGTTCAACTGGACCTGATGCCAATATGCTGTTCGGTCTGCGTCCTCGGCACCTCCAAGGATGATAATGCCTTCCGGCGCGGTGATGGTCGGGTTGGCGGGATAGAGGGTTTCGAGTGGGCGAATGAGCAGTTCGCCGAGCGGCAGGATGGCAATGGTGACGGTTGCCGCAAGCGTGATTGCCAGCACACGGCGCGCGCGTGAAATTTTCTGTCGTGCCAGCAGCAAGCAACCCCATGCCAAACCAATGACAAGCCATGTCTCGGGGCGTATGAAAGCCCAGATCAACTTCGAGGCGATAAAGAAAAGAGTGCTCATAGATCGTTCATGGTTTGTTCAACACATCTGCTGGATAGGCCACTGGCTGAATGTGGGCCCTTCCATTTGCTAAAATCACCCGTGCGTATAAACATCCTCATATCGCACAATATCATCTTCCCCGAGGTATGAACCGGTTTGCACCTCGATCAGCACCATGGGCACTTTGCCTGGGTTTTCCATACGATGGGTTTCGCCCACGGGAATGTAGACCGACTGGTTTTCGGTCACCAGTTTCTTATCCTCGCCGATGGTTACAAGGGCTGTGCCTTCGACGACGATCCAATGTTCCGAGCGATGAACGTGGCTTTGCAGGCTGAGCGCGGCACCTGGATGGACAACGATCCGCTTGACTTGGAATCGCTGGCCAACCACGAGACTTTCAAACCAGCCCCATGGCCGGTGATCGCGGGGAAACTGGTGGGCCTGCAATGCGCCCTTTTCCCGCAGAGTTTGAACGGCAATTTTCACGTCCTGCGCGCGGGATTTATCTGCGACCAGCACCGCGTCCGGCATGGCGATGGCAACAATGTTCTCGAGGCCAATCCCGACCAGCTCAAGCTCCGGGTTTTCTGATCGCAGCAGGGTGTTGTGGCAATCAATGGCCGAAGTAGGCCCCGACTCGGCCACACCATTTTCATCTGGCCCGGCCTCGCGCCAGACGGTATTCCAGTCACCCAAGTCCGACCAGCCAGCCGAGAATGGCACCACCGTCAGATTGTCGGCCCGTTCCATGACGGCATAGTCAATCGAGATGTTCTCCGCAGCCCTCCACGCATCCGGATCAAGGCGCAGAAATCCAAGATCTGGTTTTGCTGCCGCAACAGCATTCTGAACGGGTACGATCAGATCGGCAGCACGTGCCTCGAAAGCCTCGATGATCGTTTTGGCGGAAAACAGGAAAATGCCAGCATTCCAAAGAAACCTGCCCGACGCCAGCATATCCTGCGCCTTGGTTGCGTCAGGCTTTTCTATAAAACGCGCCAGTTTGACGGGGCGGCCTTCGGTGGTGTTTTCGGAAAGTTCGAGATAGCCGTAACCGGTTTCGGGGCGATCCGGCACAATGCCGAAGGTGACTAGATCACCTTTCTTGGCGGCCTGACAGCCTGCCTCAACTGCCTGTCGGAACGCGTCCGCATCTGGAATGACATGGTCCGAGGGTGCTACGAGAAGGAGCGCATCGGGATCCTTTGCCGCCAGAAAAAGTGCGGAGGCAAGAACCGCCGGGGCGGTATTGTGGCCCTCGGGCTCGATCAGTATGGCACCGGGATCAATGCCAACTTCCGACAGTTGCTCGGTCACGATAAAACGGAAATCGGATGCAGTGATGATCGTTGGGCGCGCGTAGCCCTCGCTCGAAAGCCGCTGTGCCGTCGCCTGAAACAGGCTTTGACCGCCTGTCAGGGCCGAGAACTGTTTTGGATAGCTTTTGCGGGAAAGCGGCCACAGGCGGGTGCCGGAGCCACCGCAGAGAATGATGGGATGAATCAATGGATTTCTCGTTTCAAGGGGTTTCAAATATTGCGCGGATATGAATGGGGCCGCACTATCCGCGAAAGTCATCCTGATGGTCGAGGAACCAGTTATAGGCTGACTGCAGGCCTTCGCGCAGGCTGGTTTGCGGTGTCCAGCCAAGAGCGGTCAGGCGGGATGTGTCGAGCAACTTGCGCGGCATGCCATCGGGCTTTGATGTATCAAAGACCAGCTGCCCGGTGAATCCTGTGACGTCAGCCAGCGTTTCGGCCAACTCGCGGATGGTGCAACCTGTGCCTGTGCCGACGTTGATGTGGGAGCGCGTCGGCTGGGTCTGTTCCGCTAGAACCTTTGGCGGCAGGTTCATTAGGTGAATGCAGGCCGAGGCCATGTCGTCCACATGCATGAATTCACGCATGGGCTTGCCGCTGCCCCAAATTACGATTTTGGCGGTATCTGCCTCCACCGCCTCGTGAAACCGGCGGATCAGGGCGGGAACGACATGGGAGTTTTCCGGGTGGAAATTGTCGAACGGGCCGTAAAGGTTGGTCGGCATCGCGCTGCGATAATCGCGGCCATATTGGCGGTTGTAGCTTTCACAAAGTTTGATCCTCTTGGCGATGGCGTAAGGTTCGTTCGTCGGCTCTAGCGGGCCGGTCAGTAGCGATTCCTCAGCGATGGGCTGCGCTGCAAGGCGGGGGTAGATGCAGCTTGAGCCAAGAAACATGAGCTTTTGAACCTCGGCCAGATGAGCCGCGTGGATGGTGTTGGTCTCGACCATCAGATTGTCATAGATGAACTCGGCGGGATAGGTGCTGTTGGCGAGGATTCCGCCCACCTTGGCGGCGGCGAAATAGACTTCGTCGATATGCTCGCGCTCGAAAAACGCCCGCACTGCGCGCTGGTCCATCAGGTCAAGTTCAGCATGCGAGCGGCCAAAGACTTCGTTTTCGCCGTCCTGTTCGAGGCGGCGCACAAGGGCGCGTCCAACCATACCGTTGTGTCCGGCAACGAAAATGCGTTTAGCCATGAATGCCCTCAATCCAAAAATGTGCTTTTGCGGCCATGATCACTCCGGCCCCCCAAAGGTATCGTTTTCCAGATCGTATTTCACCATGCCGGCGACCAACTCGTGAAAGCTGATGCTTCGCTTCCAGCCAAGTTCGGTTTCAGCTTTGGTTGGATCGCCTAACAGCAGCTCGACCTCGGCTGGACGAAAATATTTTTCATCAATTTTGACAAGAATACGCCCAGTTTTGGAATCAAACCCCTGTTCATCAATACCTTCACCCCGCCACTCAATCGTAATGCCGGTTTCCGCAAAAGCCAGTTCAACGAATTTGCGAACCGTGTGGGTCTCGCCCGTCGCAATGACGAAATCTCGAGGTTTTTCCTGCTGAAGCATCAGCCACATGGCATTCACGTAATCACGCGCATGGCCCCAATCCCGTTTCGCATCCATATTGCCCAGCCGCAGAATGTCTTTCCGACCCTGATGAATGCGCGCCACCGCTTGCGTGATTTTCTTGGTGACAAATGTCTCACCCCGGCGCGGACTTTCGTGGTTGAACAGGATG
>JAADIC010000097.1 GCA_013151535.1 Alphaproteobacteria bacterium
GCGCATCAAAACTGTCCTTGAGATAGGTGAAAAACTGGTCGCCCGAATTGAACCCTTGCGGTGAGGCAAAGCGCATGTCGTTGCTGTCCAGCGTATAGGGAATTACCAGTTGATCGCGATTTCCGACCTTAATCCAATACGGGAGGTCATCGGCGTAACTATCTGAAACATAAGCAAATCCGCCTTCTTCGGTAGCAAGGTTAACGGTGTTCTCCGAGCAGCGGCCAGTATACCAACCCGTTGGCCGAGACCCCGTGACTTCTTTGTGCAAACGGATGGCCTCCAGCATATCCGCGCGCTCGTCCTCAGGCGTATAATCCTTGTATTCGATCCACTTCAACCCGTGGCTTGCAATCTCCCAATTCGCGTCCTGCATGGCGCGAACTTGTGCCGGTGAACGGGCAAGCGCTGTCGCGACACAACCGTGACCGGAATTTCAAACGATGTGAACAGACGATGCAAGCGCCAGAAACCGGCCCGCGACCCGTATTCATAGATCGATTCCATGTTCCAATGGCGTTGATCCGGCCATTGCGCTGCCCCGACGATTTCCGACAAGAACGCCTCGGACGCGACGTCCCCATGCAGCACACAGTTTTCGCCGCCTTCTTCATAATTTATTACGAATTGCACAGCAATCTTCGCCCCGTTTGGCCATTTCGGGTCCACAGGGGTTGCGCCATAACCGTGCATGTCACGGGGATATCTGTTCACAGGTGCGTTACCTTCCATTTATTGATCCATAAAGCAAAACAATTCCAATTACTTTCAAGCAATTTCTGAAAGAGTTTCCTATAGATTGACATGTTGGGCCATGCCGCTACCACTTATAGACATTCAACGGGATTTAATTCCCAAAAGGGGGCTCATATGTCAGGCTATCTTACAACCCATGTTCTGGATACGGCCAATGGCTGCCCGGCGGCGGGTATTCCTGTCGAACTCTATCGCATAGAGGGCGACGCGCGGGTGCACATCCGCAGCCTTGTCACCAATTCGGACGGGCGCACCGATCAACAGATTCTGCCCGAGGCGGAGTTTGCGATTGGTGAATATGAACTGGTGTTCAAAGCCGGAGACTATGTGGAAGCGATGGGCACAAAGGGCGTTGAGCCGCTTTTTCTGTCCGACATTCCAATTCGTTTTGGCATGTCCGAGGCCAGCCATTATCATGTACCGCTGTTACTGTCGCCATTCGGGTACTCAACTTATCGCGGCAGTTAGCCATTGAATATCAATAGGTTAGATCACGACCTTCATCTAAGTTCTTAACGCGGAAATAACACGCTCCGCCATGAAATCAATGAACAATCGTGTCTTGGGATCCTGATGCCGCCGGTGGGTATATAGGCAGGCAAGCTGGATCGGCACCGGCGGCGTATCCTCCATCACGCTAACCAGCGCGCCGCTGTTCAAATGGTCCTGAACCTCGAATTTCGGCTTCAGAATAATACCGTGACCAGCAAGTGCCCAACCCGTCAGCACGTCTCCATCATCGGATTCAAACGGCCCGCTAACCGCCAATTTACGCACGCCATCGGCGGTTTCGATCGGCCACTGAAACTCAGGCGCGCCGGGAAAGCGCAGGTTCAGGCATGTTTATCACCAACCAGATCGTCCGGCGAGGTGGGAGTGCCCCTCTCAGCCAGATATTTCGGTGCCGCGCACAGCACCCTATCGCAATCGGCGATCTTGCGAATTCTAAGGTTTGAATCCTCGGGAACCCCCAGAAAGAACGCCACGTCCAGCCCCTCGGCGGTCACATCAACGCCACGGTCCGACAGGCGCAGGCGCACGTCGATCATCGGATATTCCTGCTTGAAATCGGGCACTGCGGGCGCGATCAAACGCCGCCCAATCCCTAAAGGGGCGGCCACATAGATCGAGCCGCGCGGTGTTTTTGTGATATCGTTAATCTCGGCCTCGGCCTGTTCAACCGCCTCGATAATCTTGCAGGCCCCGCTATAAAACAGATCCCCCTGCTCCGTCGCCTTCAGCATCCGCGTGGTGCGCTGGAACAGGCGCACGCTCAAATGCCCCTCGAGTTGCGAAATCCGAGCCGAGGCGACGGCGGGTGAAATCCGCTGATCCCGCGCCGCTGCCGACATGTTTCCAAGCTCGTAAACCCTTACAAAGGTTCGGATATTATCGAAATATGACATCGCATGCCCCTCCTGCTCATTGTTCGGATTTATTTGATGGTGTTGAGCTTTTTTATCTTATACAGGATAATCCGCCAATCCGCTAGGCTGGGCAAAAATCACGAAGGGGCGCAAAATGTTTGAACTGGCAATCATCTGGGAATGGCTGGGATTCGCTGTGCGCTGGCTGCATGTTATCACCGGCATCGCCTGGATCGGCTCGTCTTTCTATTTCATCGCGCTTGATCTGGGCCTGCGCCAAACACCCAGCCTGCCGGTTGGCGCGCATGGCGAGGAGTGGCAGGTGCATGGTGGCGGATTTTACCACATCCAGAAATATATGGTCGCGCCCGAGCTGATGCCCGAGCACCTGACATGGTTCAAATGGGAAAGCTATATGACATGGCTGTCAGGCGTGGCGTTGCTGATGGTGGTCTATTGGGCCGGGGCCGAGCTCTATCTGATCGACATTGCCAAGGCCGATCTGGCCGTTTGGCAGGCGATTTTAGTCTCGGCAGGCTCATTGACCATCGGTTGGCTGGTCTATGATTTCCTGTGCAAAAGCGGGCTGGGCGAGCGTCCGACATTACTGATGGTGCTGCTATTCGTGCTACTGATGGTCATGGCCTACGGCTATAATCAAGTCTTCACCGGTCGCGCCACCATGCTGCATTTGGGGGCGTTTACCGCCACGATCATGACGGCGAATGTGTTCTTCATCATCATACCGAACCAGCGCATCGTGGTGAAGGATCTGCAAGAGGGGCGCACGCCCGATCCGAAATACGGCAAGATCGCCAAGCTGCGCTCGACCCATAATAACTATCTGACGCTTCCGGTTATTTTCCTCATGTTATCAAATCACTATCCGCTGGCCTTCGCGTCACCCTTTAACTGGCTTATTGCTGGTTTGGTGTTCCTGATGGGGGTGACGATCCGGCATTATTTCAACACCAAGCACGCACGCAAAGGCAACCCGACTTGGACATGGGCGGCCACTGCGATCCTGTTTATCCTGATTATGTGGCTGTCGACTCGCCCCTTGTATCAAGACGTCGAAACCGCCGAGGCGCTGCCCCTGACAAGTACCGAACAGGTGTTTGCCAGTGCGGCCGGTTTTGAGGATGTTCAAGATATCGTACTGGGCCGCTGTTCCATGTGCCACGCGCGCGAACCGTTTTATGATGGCATCAACCGCCCGCCCAAAGGGGTGTTGCTGGAAACCACCAAAGACATCACCAAGGCGGCCAAGCTGATCTATATTCAGGCTGGCGTAACCACGGCCATGCCCCCCGCCAACGTGATGTTTATCGAAGAGAGCGAGCGCAAGCAGATCGTCCGCTGGTATCGCGCGTCCATCGCCAAGCTGCCAGCGCGCCTTGCCGGGCAATAGGCCTTGCGCAGGTCCAATCAAATTGAATTCACCCATCTACCCGAACACGTTTGGAAAAACAAACGCTGCCTCGGACCGACAGGTGAATATTCGATTCCGATTGGATTGGTTTAGCGCTACTCAAAATAGTCAGGCCGCCAGCTTAACCCGCCAAAACACATGCGCAGTTTATCGCCAAAGCTCCGGCATTTACGCATGTCCCGCCAAAGCAGACGAAACTCGGCAATGTTGATCGTCACCGGATTGTTGGTGCTGATGTTGCGGGTCAGGCCATAGGTTACGTCCTCAACCTCGCGTTGATATGTGCCGAACAGTTTGTCCCAAAGCATCAGTATGCCGCCGTAATTCTTATCAAGATATTGCCGATTGGAACCATGATGCACCCGATGCACCGATGGCGTGTTGAACACCTCGTCCAGCCAGCCGAGTTTATGTACGCGTTCGGTGTGAATCCAGTGCTGGTATTGCGCCACAAGGATCAGCCCGATTATGGCTTGAAACGGGTTGAAGCCGATCACGATCATCGGGATCAGAAACGCCCATTCAAACAGCCCTTCGATCAGACACAGTCGGAACCCGACGGTCAGATTGTAATCCTGACTTGAATGATGAACCGAGTGGCTGGCCCAGAGAA
>JAADIC010000082.1 GCA_013151535.1 Alphaproteobacteria bacterium
GCCCGATGCCGGGGCTGGTGGTGTCTGTGGCGGTTGAAGTCGGGGATGAGGGGCAGGACGGCCAAACCCTGTGCACGATCGAAGCCATGAAGATGGAGAACGTGCTGAAGGCGGAAAAGAAGGGCGTGGTGGCCAAAATCAACGCGGGGGCTGGGGATAGTTTGAAGGTGGACGATGTGATTATGGAGTTTGAGTGAGGTTATGGAACCTTTACAATCCCTTGATGTCAAAGTGACAGTTGCCCTGATTGGTGGCTTCGTTGTGGCGCTTGGATGGTTTGCCAATGCCGCACGGGACCGTCGCGCAGAGCGGCGGCGAAGGATTGAAAAAGTTCGCGATGTTCAGACCGCGATTGCGGCTGAAATTGTTCCCTATCTCGAAGCATTGGAATTGTTCGATCTCAACCAACATCTCGCGGATATGGTGGATATCATGCGTGGCGATGGCGAATATATTCCCATGGTCCCAACAGAGCGTAATGACACGGTTTTTCGGGCGATCTTGCCAAATATCCATATCCTGCCAGAAGGCGTGATCCGGCCCGTTGTCCGTTATTACAGCCAGCTTTTTGCCATTGAAGCGATTATCGAGGATTTAAGGTCGGATGCCTTTGCCGCAATGGGGGCTGATCGACGCGAAACGATCTATTCCGATTATATTAGCCTTAAAATTCAAGCCCTTAACCTTGGCCAGCAGGCTGTTGACGCAATCAGGATTGAACTAGGTGCTTAAGATGCAGAAATTCCTGCCAGAACGGATCAATACCCTGGGCGCGGTCCGGTTTGTCCGGCAATTGGTGTCGGCTTTTTTCGCGTATCAGACATTTCGTGTTCCTTACTTAGGAAAGCGGCTTACAGGCAGTAATATAAGCCATAAAGCTCAAGATTTCAATAAGCGTAATCATTGTGTCTTGCCCTATTCCGCCAGTTCATCCAGCCGGATCGGCATTTTATCAATTGCCCGCGACAGCTCGCGCACCGACCACGGCGTCGGTTTCCTGAGCGCGATCTTACCGTCCTTGCTGAACAGGATCAGCATGAAGTCACGCGGGTGCAGTTTCTGGCGCAAGGGGCCGTTGGCCGCTGGATCGGTGTCGGTCAGCACGATCACATCGCGTTCCTCAAGCGGGCTCGGGTCTTCGGCCAGCTTCTCCATCTGGAGGCGAAAGCGCGGGTCGTTCTTGCTGTCGGCGAATATTACCAGCGGGCGCTTCAGCCAGATATATTCGGCCAAAGGGTCGCTTGGCGTATCGTCCTGCGCCAGCGCGAAATTTGGCAGCAGCAGGATCAGGATCAACAGGGTTCGCATGGCGCCTCGGATGGTTGGAAAGTCTTTTAGACATATTGGTTGTGTTTTACCGCGCCACAAGGGGCAAATGCGCTTTGGTGTTAATACCTTGCTTAGGAGGCTGTGCCTATGATCGCTCTGATTACATATCTGGCGCAAAGGGGTTTGGGGCTTTTGGAGGTGATCCTGCATATCGGTGCGCACCGCACCGGGACCACATCTTTCCAACGCGCCCTGCAACAGAACCAGCACAATTTGTCGAAAAATGGCGTGGTTGTCTGGGGGCCGCGGATCACCCGTGGCGGCCGGTTCTCGGGCCTGTTGCGCGGTATGAACAGCGAGGCGGGCGAAACCGAACGGCTGGTCAACCGCAACAAGGGCGTGATCGCGATTGAGCTTGAGCGCATGGACAAAGCCCGCCAGCATTCCCTGCTGGTCAGCGAGGAAAATATCCTTGGCTCCATGGTCGCCAACCTGTCAGCGACGCGGCTCTATCCGCGTCTTGACGAGCGCCTCGCGCGGTTTACGCATGCTTTCGGGAGCGCCTGCACCATTATCGGCCTCGCCATCCGCCCTTACGAAGATTATTGGGCCTCCTCCATGGCTTATGCGATCAAGGCTGGCCATCCGGTGCTGGGGCCTGATGATCTTGATCGCCTTGTCACCCAGCCGCGCGGCTGGCGGCGGGTGGTTGGCGATGTGGCGGCGGCGTTTCCTAAAGCGCAAATCAAAGTCTGGGAATTCAGCCGCCTGATTGGCCGCCCGCAAGCCCAATACCGCCTGCTGGCCGGGCGGCGTGGCCGCTTGCGCCAAACTGATGGCCACCACAATGCCAGCCCCGGCCTTGAAAGTTTGCGCGAGATTTTGAAGCTGCGCGGTGATCTTGACGCCTTAAAAGCGCTTGGTGACGGGCAGGGGCGGTTCCAGCCCTTTGGCGCGCACCATATCGACGCCTTTCAGGCGCAATATGCTGAGGATCTGGCATGGTTGCGCAACCCGCCAAAGCAGGATTTCCGTTTCATCGAAAATCTGGGGGCCGAGCTGGCCACCACACGAAAATATGCAAAAGGGGGCTTGGCATGAGCCAACAGGATGAATGGGCCGAACTGGCCGACAAAGAACTGCGCGGCAAGTCGCGCAGCGATCTGAACTGGCAGACGCCTGAAGGGATCACCATCAAGCCAGTCTATTCGGCGGATGATCTTGAAGGGTTGGAACAGATCGGCGAAATGCCGGGGATTGCGCCTTACACCCGTGGCCCGCGCGCCACCATGTATACCGGCCGCCCGTGGACCATCCGGCAATATGCCGGGTTTTCGACGGCTGAGGAAAGCAATGCGTTTTATCGCCAGGGTTTGGCAAATGGGCAGATGGGCGTCTCGGTCGCCTTTGATCTGGCGACCCATCGTGGCTATGACAGCGATCATCCGCGCGTGTTGGGCGATGTCGGCAAGGCGGGGGTTGCGATTGACAGCGTCGAGGATATGAAAATCCTGTTCAACGGCATTCCGCTGGATAAAATCTCGGTCTCCATGACCATGAACGGTGCGGTCATTCCGGTGCTGGCAAGTTTCATCGTGGCCGGTGAGGAACAGGGCGTGCCGCGCGAAAAACTGTCGGGCACCATCCAGAACGACATCCTCAAGGAATTCATGGTGCGCAACACCTATATCTATCCGCCCGAGCCTAGCATGCGGATTGTCGGCGATATTATCGAGTTTACTTCGGCCCAAATGCCCAAATTTAATTCAATTTCGATCAGTGGCTATCACATGCAAGAGGCTGGCGCGAACCTTGTGCAGGAACTGGCCTTCACGCTGGCGGACGGGCGCGAATATGTGCGCGCGGCGATTGCCAGGGGCATGGATGTGGATGCTTTCGCCCCGCGCCTAAGTTTCTTTTTCGCCATCGGCATGAATTTCTTCATGGAGGCGGCGAAACTGCGCGCCGCGCGGCTGCTGTGGTCGCGGATCATGGCCGAGTTTAACCCGCGCGTTGCGCAATCCTCCATGCTGCGCACCCATTGCCAGACCTCGGGCGTCAGTTTGGCGGAACAAGACCCTTACAACAACGTGGTGCGCACCGCTTACGAGGCGATGAGCGCGGTTTTGGGTGGCACCCAAAGTCTGCATACCAACTCCTTTGACGAGGCGATTGCCTTGCCGACGGATGCCTCGGCCCGTTTGGCGCGCAATACGCAATTGATCCTGCAAAACGAAACCGGTGTGACCAATGTGGTCGACCCGCTGGCTGGGTCGTATTATGTGGAAAGCCTGACCAGCGAGATGGCCGAGGCGGCGTGGGAATTGATCGAGGAGGTCGAAGCACTTGGCGGCATGACCAAGGCCGTGGCCACCGGAATGCCCAAGCTCAGGATCGAGGAAGCGGCGGCCAAACGCCAGGCGGCGGTGGATCGTGGCGACGAGGTGGTTGTCGGTGTCAACAAGTTCCGCCTGAAGAAAGAACCGGTGATTGATGTGCGCGAGATCAACAATTCGGCGGTGCGCGAGGCACAGGTGGCGCGGCTGGAAAAGATCCGTGCAACACGCGACGGGGCGGCCTGTGACAGCGCTTTGAGCGCGCTGGAAGCCGCCGCGCGCTCGGGCAAAGGCAACCTTTTGGAACTGGCGGTGGATGCGGCAAGGGCGCGGGCCAGCGTGGGTGAAATATCGGATGCGATGGAACGCGCTTTTGGCCGTCACAAGGCCGAAGTGAAGACACTGGCGGGGGTTTACGGCGCCGCCTACGAAGGCGATGCGGAATTCGCCGAAATTCAGGCTGATGTGCAGGAATTCAAGCGCGAGGATGGGCGGTTGCCCAAAATGCTGGTGGTCAAGATGGGGCAGGATGGCCATGATCGCGGTGCCAAGGTGATCGCCACCGCGTTCGCCGATATCGGTTTTGACGTGGATGTCGGCCCGCTGTTTCAAACCCCCGAGGAGGCGGCAGCCGATGCGGTCGCCAAGGGGGTGCATGTTGTCGGGATTTCCAGCCAAGCGGCGGGGCATAAAACCCTCGCTCCCAAGCTGGTTGAGGCTTTGCGCGCGGCGGGAGGCGACGACATTCTGGTGATCTGCGGCGGGGTAATTCCGCAGCAGGATTACGAGTTTCTTTACGATCACGGGGTCAAGGCGATCTTTGGCCCCGGCACCAATATCCCTGATGCGGCGCGCAATATCCTCGGGCTGATCCGCGCCAATCGCGGCCGCAATGTGTTTTAGGGCGCTGGTTTTCAGCCCGACCCTGATGATAAAAACAGTGAAATAGATGTGGAACAGACGATGACTTACAAACAAGTTTACCAAAACTGGCAACAAGACCCCGAAACCTTCTGGATGCAGGCCGCCAAGGCGATTGACTGGGTCAAGCCGCCCTCCAAAGCGCTGTTTGACGAGAACGCACCCTATTACGAGTGGTTCAAGGATGCGCAAGTCAACACCTGTTACAACGCGGTGGATCGGCATGTTGAGGCGGGCAATGGCGATCGGGTGGCGTTGATCTATGACAGTCCGGTCACGGGGGTGAAATCCAAGACCACCTACAGCGAAATGCTGGATCAGGTGGCGCGGTTTGCCGGGGCCTTGCAGGCGCGCGGCGTCACCAAGGGCGACCGCGTCATCATTTATATGCCGATGGTGCCCGAGGCCGTGGTGGCGATGCTGGCTTGCAGTCGCATCGGGGCTGTGCATTCCGTGGTGTTCGGCGGTTTCGCCGCCAACGAGTTGGCAACGCGGATTGATGACGCGACGCCCAAAGCCATCATCGCCGCCTCTTGCGGGGTCGAGCCGGGGCGGGTGGTGGCCTATAAGCCGCTTCTGGACGGGGCGATTGATCTGGCCAGCCACAAGCCGGATTTCTGCGTGATCCTGCAACGAAAGATGGAAATTGCCGATCTTGTCGAAGGTCGCGATCACGACTGGCAGGCGTTTCAGGATGGGGCCGAACCTGCCGATTGTGTGCCAGTTTCCGGCGATCACCCCGTCTATATCCTTTATACTTCCGGCACCACCGGCCAGCCCAAGGGGGTGATCCGCCCGACGGCGGGGCATCTGGTGGCGCTGCACTGGTCCATGAAAAATATTTATGACATCGACCCCGGCGATGTATTCTGGGCCGCCTCCGATGTGGGTTGGGTGGTTGGCCACAGCTATATCTGCTATGGCCAGCTTATTCAGGGCAGCACCTCGATCCTGTTTGAGGGCAAGCCGGTGGGCACGCCGGATGCGGGCACCTTCTGGCGGGTGATCTCGGAATATAACGTCAAGGCGCTGTTCACCGCCCCCACCGCCTTTCGTGCCATCAAGCGGGTCGATCCGGACGGTGAGTTGCTGAAACAATATGACCTTTCCTGCCTCAAAATCCTGTTTCTGGCCGGTGAGCGCACTGATCCCGACACCCTCCATTGGGCCGAGGATAAACTCGGCGTGCCGGTGATCGACCACTGGTGGCAAACCGAAACCGGCTGGCCGATTGCCGCCAACCCCATGGGGATCGAGGCATTGCCGGTCAAAGACGGCAGCCCCAGCGTACCGATGCCCGGCTATGATGTGCGTATCCTAAGTGACACGGGCGAGGAAATGCCAACCGGCGAGCTGGGCGCGATTGTCATCAAACTGCCGCTGCCGCCGGGAACATTGCCAAGCCTCTGGCACGCGGATGAGCGTTACCGCGCGTCCTATCTGACGACGTTTGAGGGGTACTACGAAACCGGCGACGCGGGTTATGTGGATGAAGACGGCTATCTTTACATCATGGCGCGCACCGATGACGTGATAAACGTCGCCGGTCACCGCCTGTCAACCGGTGCGATGGAGGAGGTTCTGGCCGCCCACGCGGATGTTGCCGAATGCGCGGTGATCGGGGTGGCCGACAAGCTGAAGGGGCAGTTGCCGATGGGGTTTTTGTGCCTCAATGCCGGGGTTTCGCGTGACCGGGCCGACGTGATTGCCGAATGTGTCGCCCTGATGCGTGCGAAAATCGGCCCGGTGGCGGCGTTCAAACTGGCGCTGGTGGTGGAAAGGTTGCCAAAAACCCGCTCGGGCAAAATCCTGCGCGGCACCATGGTCTCGATTGCCGATGGCAAACCCTATAAAATGCCCGCCACGATTGACGATCCGGTCATTCTGGACGAGATCACGGCGGCGCTCAAGACCATCGGCTATCCGGCATGAATCCTGCATCGGCCTGTGGATAACTCCGGCTGCAAACCGGCCTGGCATCTCTGGCACAGGAACAAGTTGAAGAAAAGTTGAACTAAAAAATGAGTGTACTGCACGCGTTTGTCCCGTTATGGTGCGGGCGATTGGAATAGACGGTGACGCTATGAAAAAGCAGTTCGTTAGTTTTCTGGTTTTCTTGTTGGCTGCGGGTTTTAGTGGCACTCTTTACGCACAAACGGTTTTAACCGTCGCTTCGCTGACCGGCAATGCGGTAACAACGCTGACCCTTGCCGAATTGCAGGGGCTGGATCAGGTCGAGGTGAAAACCTCGAACGAATTCGTTGATGGCGAAAAGGTTTTTCGTGGTCCGCTGGTTCGCAAAGTCCTGAATCTCTATGGTGGAACCGGCGCGACCATGGTGACATTTACCGCCGCGAATGATTATCAGGTCGATGTCGATGTGGCCGAGTTTTACAAATATAACGCGATTCTGGCGCTGACCCAGGATGGCGTGGCGCTGTCAAAACGCGAAAAAGGCCCGATCTGGGTGATCTACCCGATGAGCGACTTTGTCGAGCTGCGTGATCCGGTCTTTAACAGCCGCCTGATCTGGCAGTTGGTCAAGCTGGAATATCAGTGAAACCTCCGGCAAAGGTCACGCGACTTGTCGGAATTGCCATTATCCTGCTGTCATTCGCTATGGCCGGTATCGGTTTTTCGATCGTGCAAAGAGATGTGTCGGTCATGCGCGATTCCGGGCGCGAGAATATCCTGTGGTCCGCCGCCCAGATCGAGATCGAGCTTCTGCGTTTTCAGAACACACTGGCCCATTTCACAGCCAATGACCCCGATATAGGGCCGCAGCAGGTCAATGACCGGTTCGATATTCTCTGGAGCCGGATTTCCCTGTTTCAACAAGGCTCGGTCGGGGCGCGGTTGCGGGCGTATGATGATCGGGATTCCATCATTGCCGCCCTGTTTGCCAAGATGAAGGAATTCGAGACCGAGGTCGTTACCCTACAGCCAGGCGACATTGCGGCCGGCGCGCAGCTCGATCACGAATTTGCCGCCTTTTCCGCCGATTTGCGCCGCCTCAGTCGTGAAGTTCTGCATGGCGAAGAACAAATCAGCGCGTCCCAACGCGAAAACCTGGCCAAAAGCTCCAGCCTTTTAACCGCGCTCAGCACGGTGGCGGTGATCGCCAGCTTGCTGATGATCCTGTTTTTTGCCCGCGAAACCAGCCAGTTGCGCGAATTGGCAAGCCTTAATGAACGCCTGTTGCAGGTTTCGAAAAAGGCCGGACAGGCCAAATCGAAGTTTCTGGCGATGATGAGCCACGAGTTGCGCACGCCGATGAACGGGGTGCTGGGCCTGTTGGCGCTGGTCAAGCAACAGGGGCTCAGCCTGCAACAGGGCCGCCTTGTCGATCAGGCCGAACGCTCGGGCCAGCAGATGATTTCGCTGTTGGGCGACATTCTGGATTTCTCGGCCTTGCAGGATGATCGCCTGAAACTTGACAGCAAACCGTTTGACCCGGCCGGCCTGACCGAAGCCGTCAGCGCCTTGTTCCAGCCAATTGCCAGTCGTGAGGGCATTGAATTTGAGGTCCGCACCGATCCGTCCTGCCCGGACCGCGTGATCGGTGATTTCGCCCGCATGCGTCAGGCCCTGACCCATCTGGCAACCTACCTTCTGGAGACTGCCGGCACCCGCAACATCGCGCTGGATCTGGCCTATAAAGATGGCTGCCTCGAGGCGGCATTGTCCTTTGACTATTCCCAGGAAGGCGGCGAATGGGAGCCGGAACTAATCATGGGTACTTCGACCTCGGACCGCAACAAGGACGGCTTTGCCTCAGAAGCGCTTGGCCCCGCCGTGTCGCGTGGCCTGATCGAACGTATGGGCGGCACCACCAAGCTGTTCAACCCCACCGATGACCGGATCGCGGTTCTGGTTTCGGTGCCCGCTAGGGAACTGGTGGTCAAAACCTTGATGATCCGCGTCGTCAGCCAGTCTGCCGCGCTCGATGCCATTTGCCGGGCCGCCCTGCGCAGCGAAAATGTCCGCTTTCTGGATGCCGCCGCGCCGCAATCGCCGCATGTGGTGATGATCGAGACCGGTGGCGAACAGGAGGCCGCGCGCATTCACGAATTTTCCGCCCGCTACCCCGAAGCGGTTTTGGTGGCGCTTGGCCAGCCCGACAATCCGGAAGAGTTTGACGATGTGGTGGATATGCCGATTGATATCGCCACCATCCGGCAGGCCGACTTCATGCGCATGGCGGGGTGTGATGCCTCTGCATCTGCCTCTGTCCCGGCACTTGCCCGACAGAAAAAACTGCGCTATGCAAGAAAAAGCGACACAACTTAGGGGTGTCGTCGCCGCCTGAACTCGGCCAAGAGGGGAAAAGGAATTTCTGTGACACCGGACAAGCCCGATAGCCCGATTGAAACGCAAACCGCCAGCGCCACGCCGCAAAACCGGTTTTCGCTTTTGTCGCACGATCTGCGCTCGGCACTTGCTGATATCCTAGGCGGGCTGCGCCTTGTCGAGGCCGACCGGCTGGACCCCGAAACCAAAGCCCATTTTGAGCGCATGAATGTCTCGAGCGAGTCACTGGCGCGCCTGCTGGACAAAACCCTGACCGATGAAGCGCCGGACAACGCTGGTAATCTGACCCATGCGGTCAATATCAACCTTTCGGATTTCATCAGCGATATTCGCAAGCGCTGGGCCGGGCGCGCCAAGGAAAACGGCATTGAATTTGCGGTGACGCTGACCTCTTCCTTGCCCGCGATCATCACGCTTGACCGGGTTTCGCTTGATCGGGTTCTGGCCAATCTGTTGGGCAATGCGATCAAATTCACCGATGCCGGGCGGGTGGAAATGCTGGTTGAATGCCGCCCGGACAAGGCCCTGTGTTTCACCGTGCGCGACGAGGGCGGCGGGTTTTCCCCCGAAGCCCTGGCCCGGCTTTACGAATATCAGGGCCGCCCGCAAGACACCCGCAAACCCGGCACCGGCCTTGGCCTTTATATCGCCAAGGAATTGTCCACGGTTCTGGGGGCATCGCTTGACATCAGCAACCGTGCTGGCAAGGGGGCCAAGGCCCTGCTGACGATCCCGCATGACGTGTGGTTTGATCGCAGATTGCGCCGCGAAAGCCCGCCACACCAGCCGGTGCCGGATCAACGGGTCGACCTTTCTGGGTTGCGCATCCTGCTGGCCGAGGACAACAAGACCAACCAGTTGGTCGCCACCCAGATGCTGCGCTCCATGGGGGCGGAATTCGCCGTGGCCTCGGACGGTCTGGAGGCCCTGGACCTGCTGGAAAAGGAACGCTTCGATCTGGCCCTCTTGGATATCGAAATGCCCCGCATGACCGGGCTTGAGCTGATAAAGGCGGTGCGCGCCAAACCCGAACCCCTGTGCGACATGCCGCTGGTTGCCCTGACCGCCTATGTGATGCGCGAACACCGCGAACGGATTTACGCCGCCGGGGCGGACGGTATTATCGCCAAACCGGTGATGAGCATTGCCGAACTTGGCCTCGCCATTCTTGAGCATCTGGCGGGCAGCAATTCGCGCATGCGCGGCACAAACCCGACCCAGACAGCAGAGCCCCTGCCCGAGGGCATGCTGGTCGACCAGACGGTTTTTGATGCCTTGCTTGAAACCATCGGCCCCGACAGCCTGCTGGAATTGCTGGGCAAATTGCAGGCCGATACCGACGCGGTGGCCGAGGGGCTGGGGCGTGGGCGGCAAAACCTCGATCTGGCCGAAATCCGCTCGCAAACCCATATTCTGGTGTCTGTGGCTGGCGCGATTGGTGCCAAGCCCTTGCAACTGATCGCCCAGCGGCTGAATGCCGCCGCCAACCGCCAACAGGATGACGGGGTTGACGATCTTTGCCGCGAATGTCTCTCTGGCCTCAAGGCGCTTCAGGGGTTTATAACAGAGCAGCAAGACAAAGCCGCGCAGCCCCCTTAAGCCGCGCCAGCGGAAAAAAGGGTAAGGGCATGAAATCACCATTGTTGCTGATCGAGGATATGCCGTCCTTGCAAATGGTCTATGAGGCCGTGCTGCGCAAGGCCGGGTTCCAGGTGACAAGTGCCGGCACCGCCGCCGAGGGCCTGGCAAAATTTCGCGCCAACAGGCCAAAAGTGGTTCTGCTCGATCTGAAGCTGCCGGATCGGGACGGGCTGGATCTGATGGATGATCTGATCGAACTTGCGCCCGACGTGCGGGTGATCGTGATTACCGCCAATGGGTCGATCAACAAAGCGGTGCAAGCCATGCGCGGCGGGGCGTTTGAGTTTCTGGTCAAACCGTTTGACGAAAACCGCCTGATCCAGGTGATCGAAAACGCCATTAACCTGTTGCGTGCGTCCGAGGCCAAATCCAAACCGATCGTGCGCAATGGTCAGTTTCAGGGGTTCATCGGCGCCTCGCCGGAAATGCAGAAGATTTATTGCCGGATTTGCTCGATCAGCGGGTCCATGGCCACGGTGTTCATATCGGGTGAAAGTGGCACCGGCAAAGAAGTGGCAGCCCAGGCCGTGCACGATACATCAACCCGGGCCAGCGGCCCGTTTGTGCCGCTGAATTGCGGCGCGATCCCCGCCGACCTGCTGGAAAGCGAGGTGTTCGGCCATCTCAAAGGCTCGTTCACCGGTGCGATTGCCGACAAGATCGGCGCGGCCGGGGCGGCTGATGGCGGCACGCTGTTTCTGGATGAAATCTGCGAAATGGATATGAGCCTGCAAACCAAATTGCTGCGGTTTTTGCAAACTTCGACCATTCAGCCCGTGGGGTCGGTCTCGGCCCGCAAGGTCAATGTGCGCATCATCTGCGCCACCAATCGAGACCCGTTTGAAGAGGTCAAGAAAGGCCGTCTGCGCGAGGATCTGTTTTACCGTTTGCATGTGATCCCGATCGAGCTGCCCGCCCTGCGCGCCCGCGGCGAGGATGTGATCCAGATCGCGGAGCATATTTTGAAACTGTTCGCTGCCGAGGAAGGCCGTATTTTTCAGCGGCTGGATGACGATGTGAAAGCCCTGTTCCGCCGCCTGCCATGGCCCGGTAATGTGCGCCAATTGCTCAACACCCTGCGCAATGTGGTGGTGCTGAACGACGCCGAATGCGTGACCACCACCATGCTGCCGCTTGAAATCCTGCATCTGGGCGAGGACGCGACCCCGCCCGCTACGGCGCAGCCCGACATGCCGGAAACTGCACCGGTTGGCAGCGATCTTGGGCCGCTGATTGGCCGTCCTCTGGCGGAGATCGAACGGATCGTGATTGAAAACACGATTGCACAAAACGGTGGTTCGATCAGCAAGGCGGCCCGGGTTCTTGATGTCTCGCCGTCAACGCTTTATCGCAAACTCGAGGCGTGGCGCTGACAACAGGGGCTTGCCTTTTCAAAGGCTTGCGCACAGAGTTGCGCCAGTATTCCAAGCCGGAGGCCCCCGCCATGACCCTGTTCAACGCCGCCCGCGCCGTGCGCGAAAACGCCCATGCGCCCTATTCACATTTTAAGGTCGGGGCGGCCATTCGCACCACATCTGGCGCTATTTTTGTGGGCTGCAACGTTGAAAACGTCGCCTATCCCGAAGGCACCTGCGCCGAGGCCGGGGCAATCGCCGCCATGGTCGCCGCCGGTGAAAGCGATATTGCCGAGGTTCTGGTGATCGCCGACAGCGTTGAGCCGGTCACGCCCTGCGGTGGTTGCCGGCAGAAACTGGCGGAATTCGCGGCCCCGTCTGTCGAGGTGGCGCTGGCGGGCCTTGCGGGCGAAACCCGGCGCATGACCATGGCCGATCTGCTGCCCGGCGCGTTTGCGCAATCCCATATGAGCAAATCCTGACATGGACGCCCGCGCCATCATCGCGCGCAAGCGCGATTGTCAGCGGTTGGATAAGGCCGAAATCCGGTGGTTCGCGCAAGGCCTGGCCGATGGTGCGGTCACCGATGCCCAAGCCGGGGCCTTCGCCATGGCGGTGCTGCTGAACGGTATGGATGAGGCCGAGCGCGTTGCCCTGACGCTGGCCATGCGCGACAGCGGCGATGTGCAGGTCTGGGATCTGCCGGGGCCGGTTCTGGACAAACATTCCACCGGCGGGGTCGGCGATAACGTGTCCCTGATGCTGGCCCCGGCACTGGCCGCTTGCGGCGCATATGTGCCGATGATTTCCGGGCGCGGGCTGGGCCATACCGGCGGCACGCTCGATAAACTTGACGCCATTGTCGGGTATAAAACCGAGGTTCCGATTGATGAAATGCGCCGGATCATCCGTGAGGTTGGCTGTGCCATCGTCGGGGCTACGGGTGATATCGCACCTGCGGATAAACGCCTTTACGCGGTGCGCGATGTGAGCGCAACGGTCGAAAGCCTTGATCTTATCACCGCGTCTATTCTGTCCAAAAAGCTGGCCGCCGGGCTTGAGGGGCTGGTGCTTGACGTCAAAACCGGCTCGGGTGCGTTTATCAGTGATGCTGCCAAGGCCGCCGATCTGGCGCGCGCGCTGGTGTCAGTGGCGAACGGGGCCGGCTGCAAGACCACTGCGCTGATTACTGACATGAACGAGCCGTTGGCCAGTAGCGCGGGCAACGCGCTTGAGGTTGCCAACGCGGTGGCGTTTCTGCGCGGCGATAGCATCGACAGCCGCCTCTGGGACGTGACAATCGCCCTTGGCGGCGCGCTTTTGGAAACCGGCGGGCTGTGTGAACGCGCCGCCGAAGGCCAGGCGATGATCGCGGCGGCGTTTCAAAGCGGCGCTGCGGCGGAAAAATTCGCTTCCATGGTTGCAGCCCTTGGCGGGCCGGTCGATTTCATCGAGCGCGCGGCGCAATATTTGCCCAAAGCCCCGGTGGTGGGCGAGGTTGTGGCGCAGGAATCCGGCTTCATTCAAGCCATCGACACAAGCGCGCTGGGTCTGGCCGTGGTCGGCCTTGGCGGCGGACGGCAGAAACAGGGCGATACACTCGACTACTCGGTCGGGCTTGACCAGATCGCCGGGCTTGGCCTGTCAATTGCGGCGGGGGAGCCGATTGCGGTGGTGCACGCTGCTGATACCGACCAGCTAGAGGCGGCAAAAGCGGCGGTTCAGGCGGCCTATCTGATCGGGCCGGATGCGCCTGACGACAACATATTGATCCTTGAAAAGGTGGGCTGATGGCGCGGGTATTTCTGACAGTTCTGGATTCCGTCGGCTGTGGCGGTGCCCCTGATGCCGCCGATTTTGGCGATGCGGGCAGCAATACGCTGGGCCATATCGTGCGCGCCTGCGCCGAAGGGCGGGCTGATGAAGGTCGCCATGGGCCGATCCACTTGCCCAACCTTGATGCGCTTGGCCTTGGGGCCGCGATCCGGCTGGCCAGCGGCATTGAAACGCCGGGGCTGGAGGCCATACCAACCGGGCGTTGGGGGGCGGCGACCGAGGTTTCAAAGGGCAAGGACACCCCCTCGGGCCATTGGGAGATGTCGGGCCTGCCGGTGCCGTGGGACTGGCATTATTTCCCCAAAGCCGAACCGGCCTTTCCGGCCGATGTGGTGGCGCGGGTTTGTGAATTGGCGGGCGTGGAGGGCATTCTGGGCAATTGCCACGCCTCGGGCATCCCGATCATTGAAAAACATGCGGTTGAGCATATTCGCACCGGTTGGCCGATCTGTTACACCTCGGCGGATTCTGTGTTCCAGATCGCCGCCCACGAGGATCATTTCGGGCTGACCCGCCTGCTTGATCTGTGCCGCGACCTTGCCCCGATGCTGCACGGTATGAAGGTTGGCCGTGTCATCGCACGGCCCTTTGTGGGGGACGAAAAGGCCGGTTTCAGCCGCACCCCTAACCGCCGCGATTTCGCCATCGAGCCACCATTTGACACTCTGTGCGATTATGTTGATCTGGCGGGTGGCAAGGTTTATTCCGTTGGTAAAATCAACGACATATTCTCGGGGCGCGGGATTTCCGAGCACTTCAAGGGCAAGGGCGACGCCTCGTTATTCGACCACCTCGTCGGGCTGATGGCGGCGGCTGACGATGGCGCGTTGGTGTTCTCGAACTTCGTCGAGTTTGATACACTTTACGGCCACCAGCGCGATGTTTCAGGCTATGCACGCGCGTTGGAATGGTTTGATGCGCGTCTGCCGGAATTGCTGTCGGGCATGCGCGCGGATGACCTGATGATCTTCACCGCTGACCACGGCAATGACCCCACCTGGCAAGGCACGGATCACACCCGCGAACGGGTGCCGGTGCTGATGGCGGGGGTTGGCGCGGGCACGCTTGGCCAATGTGCCTTTGCCGATATCGGCGCAAGTGCGGCGGCGCATCTGGGCGTGGCGTTCGGGCCAGCGGGCAAGAGCCTGTTATAAGTGTCGGCGTTTTGCGCAATCAAACCACAGGCACAACCCGTGCGGCAAGCACATCGGTGATGCGTTCCTGGGCTTTGATTTCGTCGCCATCGTCAACAGCCGCCACTTCGCGGGTCAACCGTTCGACCGCCGCCTCATAAAGCTGGCGTTCGGAATAGCTTT
>JAADIC010000035.1 GCA_013151535.1 Alphaproteobacteria bacterium
AGGCAATGAAACGGGGGGATTGGTTGTCCAGATCAATCAATTGAATGAAGACTTCTTCATACTCGTGCTCGCCATCGCTTGTTGGTCTCTCGGTTTCGTAGCGCACGGAATCTGTTGCTCCGTCAATCAGGGGCTGCAAGCGTTTGCGAAACTTTTTCTCGTTTAAGCTGGGCGTCAGATCCATTGGTGTCTTACCACATATTTCACCTAAATCCATTGCGGCGTTGTCAAGTGCTGCGCGGTTGGCATAGAAAAACTGAAGGGTTTCCGGATCAAACATATAGATTTCGGACGAGACCCGCTCGAGGGTGGATTTGAACTGGTTCAACTCTTTTTCGGCCAGCAATTGTTCGCTGATGTCCCTAACCACATAGATGGCCCCGGTTACTTCATGCGCGCCATCGCGCAGCAATGCGCCGGAATAATCAATCGGAACATGTCGTCCGTCGCTGTGCACGACCCATTGATATGTGTTGGATGCTTGCGGGGTTGTATTGGCGCCAATATCCAGATCGGCGTCAAACCCGAACTCGCGCAGAATGCGTTCCGGCAGTGTCTCGGGTATGTTTTCGGACATACAGTCGATGCCGGGTTGGCAAATGACACACATATATTCAGGATCGCCGTTGATCCCGATGGGAATGGCGGCCAGTGAAATCTCGGTTGTGCTGCCGTCCTTGCAGAGGATCGGGAATGTGCGGCCCTCGCCCATCGAAATCAGAACCGTGCCGGGTTTGGTATTTTTCATAAGCGACAGGTGTTTCATGCGCTTGTTTTCGGGTATCAGTTTGGTGACGTTCAGATCGGACAATTCGCCCGGTTCATAGCCCGTCAGTTCGACCGCACTTTCATTTGCCGAAACAATGTTGCCATCGCCCTGGATCAGGATGATCGGCAGCATGCTCTGGTTCAAAACTTTTGTGCAATCTTCAGACGCCGCGCGTTCGGTTTCCAGAATGGCGCGAATTGCTTCCAGCTTCTCGCTGTTGCTCAACGCGTGGCTTCGGCCAAAAAAATGTTGCAGCTTTTTGCCGATCAGGGCACCTGAATTCATCCCCAACAGTTTTTCCGCCGCCGGGTTGGCCATGCGGATCAGCCCCTGTGCATCGGTTTCAAACAGGGCTTCGCGCATCGAACGAATGATCTTTTGCGTTTGCTTATTTGCCTCGCTGAGCTGGAATCGCGCCGCCCGGCGTTCAAGTGAAGCGTCGCGGAACGCCCGGACAGAGCCGACGACCTGATTGATCTCTTTTTGATAGATCTCACCGGGAATGGGGGCGTCCAGTTCACCATCGGCAAGCCGCACCATGGTTTCGCTTATTTCAGTGAGCGGCTCGGAAATTTTGGCGCTGATACGTCGGCTCAAAAGAAAAACCAGCACACCGATAACGAAAGTTACGACAAACACATAGCTGGCAAACCGCTCGAATTTCTGAAGCCCGGTCGAAGCGGTTTCGGTGGAACTGGCGTTATAGCGCGCAAGTTCCGTGGAAAACTCTGATGAAAGCAGTTCCGAAAGGGTTTCAACCTTGTCGCGATCATCCACCAGATCCACGCTCAGATCAGCGTATTCATTGAAATCCTTCGCGTAATGGGCAAGTGCGGTCTGAATGATTTCCCTGGTCTCTTGTGGATACCCAAAGACCGAGATGATCGTGTTGATCTCAGCTAGGGAACTGCGCCATTTTTCGAGCGTCAGCGAATCCGGTTCAAGTATATAGCGATGTTCCAGATCGCGAAGTTTGAAAAAGACTTTGCGCGGTTCATTACCGGTCAGCCAGTTTTCCACCACATCGGCAGAAAGTGTCATTGATCCCTTTAATCCGCTATTTTCGGTATAGCCAATCGCTGAAATCTCGGCCTCCATATCAAGAAAGGCCTCCTCGTATTCCTGAGCTTTCTTCAACCAGCTTTTTGAGCGCTCCTGTAGCCGTGTCGAGATGGTCTGGTTTATCAACCAGTTGATATCAACGGAAAACTCATCCAGAACTTGCCGGTGCTGAAGAACATATTGAAACTTTGGATCAATAAGAAAATCCTTTTCGGCACTGCGCGCCGTGTTCATATGCTTTTCGACTTCGCGAATTTTGTCCAGTATAACCAGATTGTTCAGCGTTTTTTCGCTGTTTTTCTGCTGAATCTCAAGACCAATAACCACGATTACCATGACACTCAGAAACCCAAACAGAGCGATGAACGGGACCATCAAAACTTGTGTGCGTATGCTTCTTCCGCGGCGCATTTGCCTGTCTCCTGTGTTCAAACTCGCGCGCTTCGGGCGCAGGTCGCAATTCCAATTCCGATACAATCCACACTTATTTGGCTAAATTGTGGCGTAAATTAATTTCAGGAGATGGATTGGAATTTCTGCGCCATGTACCATTCGCCATTTTGCAGGACTGCTTGGGCCCCAATGCCGGTTGGTCCTATTTTCAGGTACCGCTTGGGCCCGGAACGGATCAGCTTTTCGATACCAGCGCAAGAACGCGCAGCGGGCTGCCGGTGCCGTGTTGGATCTTGAGCGGCGTTACAATCAGGAGTGCGCCTTTTGGCGGGAGCCGGTCAAGATTGGCAAGACTTGCCAAACCAAAGCAATTGTCGCGGTGCAGATAATTATGGGCGGGATATGGCGGGCTCTCTTACCCGCCATACCCGCATCCGTGCCAATACACTGGCTTCCCCATCCGACTATTCCTCGGGAAAGCAGATAATCCATGCATTCCGTCGTTGGCCCCGGGCTGTGGGAGCCGTCCTCAAATGGATCAGGGTCTTCATTCAGAAAAAGTTCTTCGCTGTGGGCGCGTTTGTCCCAGTCCGTGCGCATGACCACCCACTCGCCCGGGCCGATCTTGCCATGCTTTTCTTCCCAATCCTTCACATGCCGGGAGGTCAGCAGGAAATCCGCATCCTCTTGGGCTTCCTGCGCGCAATCGATGACATTTACCGGCGCGATCAGGCGCTGCACATCAAGGGTGTCGGTGAAACCGTCCGGGAAATCCTTGCCGCTGATCCAATGGTGCGGTGCATCAAAATGCGTGCCGGAATGCTCGCCCAGTTTCAGCCAGTTCCAGGCAAAGAACGGGCCGTTGGAATCGTATTCGCTGATCTGGTGAATCTCGACCTTGGGGGTATTGCTGGCAAAATCTTCGGGCAGGTGCAGGATCGGGGTATCGGGGCCAAGAACGGCCGTGCAATCAACCACTTCGACCTGCCCCGACAACAGCATGGCACCAAGCGAGCCAAGCGCCTGCTGGGCCAAAACCTTGTCGTCCGGGGAAACCGGTGTTTGCGCCCCCTTGCCGGCAAAACGCCGTTTCCGGCGGTTCATCACCTCTTGTGTGATATCAAAAACACTGTCGATACTGTGTTCCCGGGTTACATTTCCGGGTGAAAGCCGCATGATCGGCCCGCGAAAATCAACCGAGTAACCTTCAACCCCCAATGCACCGACAATTGCGGCAGCCTCGGCTTTATCGGGCATGCGCAACATGACGGTGCCACCGCGTTTATCCGCGTCGCGCGGCGACAGCAGCGGCAGATCAAGCGCGTCCGCGCGGGTGATGATGCGCTCGACCAGGTGGCGGTTATGGGCCGCCAATGCCTGATGGTCCTGGTCCGCATGCCAGCGCAGCGCCGGCAGCGAAGCGATTGCGGCAACCGAACCTGGTGTGCCGCTGTCGAACCGGCGGATATCCGGCGCGTATTCGAACTTGTGCAAATCCCAGGAAAAGGGGTTGTTTTGCGAGAACCAGCCCCGCACCTCGGGCTTGAGTTCAAGCACCAGCGATTTATCGA